>CAYRVL010000025.1:0-34160 GCA_964427665.1 uncultured Fluviicola sp.
GTAGGTTTTGGAAGTAATTTAGCTGTCAGATATGTCCTAAAATAAAAAAAGGCCCAAGGGCCTTTTTTTATTCTACGTAACTCAATTTTAGCATATTCGATTTCCCTTTTTCTTCAATCGGGATAGAGGCAATATTGATCACTAAGTCCCCCTGCCGCAGTAATCCTTCTTTCGTTAAGAGATACTTGATATCGGCGATGGTGTGATCCGTACTAACCGTTTTGTCGTAATAAAATGCGCGAACACCCCAAACCAAATTCAACTGCGTAATGATCGCTTTATTTCCCGTAAACACGAAGATCGGAGCATTTGGGCGTTGTGAAGCAATTTTATAAGCCGTATATCCGGAATAACTCATCGTGATAATGGCGTCAGCTTCTACACGTTGAGCAAGACGACACGCATTGAAACAGATCGAGTCCGAAATAAACCGCGATTGTGCTTTTTCGGGAAGCTGTTCTTTGTGATAGATCCCATCAAAATTTTCCATTTCACGGACGATGTTCGCCATGGTTTGGATCACTTCAACCGGAAACTTACCAACCGACGTCTCCCCGGAAAGCATCACTGCATCCGCTCCATCCAACACGGCATTCGCAACGTCATTAACCTCTGCTCTGGTTGGAGTGATACTCGTGATCATACTTTCCATCATTTGTGTCGCCACAATGATCGGCTTGGCATATTGATGACCTTTGGATATGAGCATTTTTTGGATCAAAGGGACATTTTGATACGGGATTTCTACACCCAAATCGCCACGAGCCACCATCAAAGCATCAGTTGCCTTGATGATCTCATCGATATCTTCGATCGCTTCCGGCTTCTCGATCTTGGCCACTACACGCGCTTTTGAATGTCGTTGTGCGATCAAATGTTTCAATTCGATGATATCACGCGCAGAACGTACAAATGACAAACCGATCCAATCCACTTCATTATCTAAAGCGAATTCTAGATCTACTTTATCCTTTTCTGTCAAAGAAGGCAATGAAATGCGGGTATTGGGCAAATTCACACCTTTTTTAGAGGATAGAATACCTCCATGAATCACCTTCGCTTTGATCTCTGAAGCGCCATCTGTGCTAACGATCTCCATGATCAATTTTCCGTCGTCCAAGAGAATTCGCTCGCCTGGTTGCACATCGCGTGGCATGTGTGCGTAACTGATCCCAAACTTTTCAGCATTTCCAACGATCTTTTCTGTAACGATGGTCACGATGCTGTCATTTTCCATCATCACACCGTTATTTTCCATCTCGTATGTCCGGATCTTTGGTCCCTGCAAATCCATGAGGATCGCTACGTTCAAGCCCGTTTCATCGTTCAATTCCCGGATCAGATCAATGCTCTTTTTATGATCTTCATGCGATCCGTGAGAACTGTTGAGTCGACACACATTCATTCCTTCTTCCATCATTCTTTTGATGATCTCTTTCGAGGATGAAGCAGGGCCCAATGTGGCTACAATTTTTGTTTTTTTCATAATTAAAATATCATCATTTCTGCTGATGGCAACGATTCTGGCTCAAATATGTAAGCCGCCATCACACTGTTCACTTGTTTTATTGTATCCAATAAGTCATCCATTTCATAGATCAAATTCTCGCGAATGACAAAAAAATAGTCGATCTGACTTTTCTCCGGGATCAGGAACTTTCCTTCTGATTTATTTTTGATCAGGTAAAATTCTGTTCCATTGATCTCGTCTTTCCAAAAATGGAAACTGTGCTGAGAAAGAATTGCCCCCTTTTTAGATTGCATGACAAACGGGTCATCACTTTTTGCCAATTGAATGGACAAACTTTGGTTCAATCCCCACGCCAAGCGATAATCACTATGGTGAGCACAAATTCCGATGAGCTCGAAATCAATTGCGGCATCTAAAGACAGTACATGACGTTTTGGTTTACTCATACCTGCAAACTTCATCGTGAAGTTAACAATTTAGCCGTAAAAGAGGAGGTGTAATTGCTGCTTTACCGTTATTTAACGGTTAAATCTCACCCATCAAGATCAAGGTCTCTTTTGCCGCTGCCTGTTCGGCGATCTTTTTGGAACTGCCAGACCCTTTTCCGTAATTAACGTTATTGACCTGTACCATGATCTCGTAACGCCAGGTTCCATGTAAATTTTCTTCTTTCAACACCACAAATTCCAATGTTAGTCGGCGTTTTTGACTCCAAATAAACAACTTAGATTTGAAGTCGATCTCTTCTTCCAAGATCTTATTCAGATCAACATACTTGCGGAAAACATGATGATGAATGATCTGCTTCGTTTGTTCGTAGCCGGCATCCAAATAGATAGCTCCAATGATAGCTTCGAAGGCATTTCCTTCCAAGGAAGCTAAATTGATCGAACGGCCTTTGTTATACCGAAGGATCTTTCGCAATTCGAGTTCTTCTCCAATGTCAGAAAGTGTTTTTCGGGAAACAACCTTGGATTTTACTTTGGTCAAATAGCCTTCGTCCTTATCCGGAAATCGCGCAAACAAAAACTCGGCTATGATCGAGTCAAGGATCGCGTCTCCGAGAAATTCTAGTCGTTCGTTGGAGAATTCACTACCTGTAGGACTAAATGCCATTGAGCGATGCGTTACCGCTTCATAGAACAATTCCAGTCGTTTGGGTCTGTATCCAAACCGATCGATAAAAAATCGAATAAACTCTAGGTCTTCAGTGGACTTCTTACCTTGAAAAAAGGGGAGTTTGAATTGCACGGTTTACGTTACGCTTTCTATGAATTAGCCTTTGAATTTTCCAACGATCACAGAAGTATTGTGACCACCGAAACCAAAGGTATTCGAAAGCGCTACATTCACGGTACGTTCCTGTGCCTTGTTGAATGTGAAATTCAATCGATTATCGATTTCAGGATCATCTGTGAAGTGGTTAATGGTAGGTGGAACGATATCGTTCTTAACTGCCAAAATACAGGCGATCGCTTCAATTGCTCCCGCAGCACCTAGCAGGTGACCTGTCATAGATTTGGTTGATGAAATATTCAAGTCGTACGCATGCTGACCGAATACTTGAAGGATCGCTTTTGTTTCAGCAATATCACCAAGAGGCGTAGATGTTCCGTGAACATTCACGTAATCCACAGCGTTTGGATCCAAATGTGCATCTTCCAATGCAGCGATCATCACATTGCGTGCACCAATTCCTTCCGGATGTGGAGCCGTCATGTGGTAAGCGTCACCAGACATTCCGCCACCCAACACTTCTGCGTAGATCTTTGCACCACGGCGCATAGCGTGCTCGTATTCTTCTAGAATAAGTGCACCACCACCTTCGCCAAGTACAAATCCATCTCGGTCCAGATCAAACGGACGCGAAGCAGTTTCCGGGGAATCATTTCTGGTTGAAAGGGCTTTCAAGGCATTAAATCCTCCCATACCCATTTCATTTACTGCAGCTTCTGAACCACCGGTTACGATCGCGTCAGCTTTTCCTAAGCGGATCAGGTTAAACGCATCGATAATTGCATTGGTGGAGGATGCACAAGCAGATACAGTGACATAGTTTGGTCCGCGCAAGCCGTATTTGATAGAAATATGACCCGCTGCGATATCCGAGATCATCTTCGGGATGAAGAACGGATTGAACTTCGGCGTTCCATCTCCGGAGAAGAAATTTTGCGCCTCGTCTTGGAACGTTTTCAATCCTCCAATACCAGAACCCCAGATCACGCCGATCCGATCTAAATTCGGTTCCGATTCCATGAGTTGAGAATCAACCATGGCCTCTGTAGCAGAGACCATGGCGTATTGTGAAAATTGATCTAATTTCCTAGCTTCCTTCTTGTCGATGAAATCCTCGACATTGAAGTTCTTTACTTCACAAGCAAATTGCGTTTTAAACTTTGAAGCATCGTATTGTTGGATAGGGGCAGCACCACTTTTACCATGGATCAAACCATCCCAAAATTCGGCAACAGTATTTCCAATAGGCGTAATGGCTCCTAATCCGGTTACAACAACTCTCTTCAGCTCCATAAAGTTGAATTTTGTTCTACAATGCTTGTTTCAGCAAATTAAAAATTAGTTCGCGTTTTGCTCGATATAAGAAACCGCGTCACCAACTGTTTGAATGTTCTCTGCTTGATCGTCCGGAATAGCAATGTTGAATTCCTTCTCGAATTCCATGATCAATTCTACTGTATCCAAAGAATCAGCTCCTAGATCGTTTGTGAAGCTCGCTTCGTTTGTTACTTCGCTCTCTTCAACTCCCAATTTATCTACAATAATAGATACTACTCTTGACTTGATATCAGACATCTCTAATTCGTTTATAAGGTTTTTCAGCTTGCAAAGAAAACAGGAAATCCATTAAAAACAAAATATATATCCACTTTCTTCAATTTTCTGCAAGTGCAGTTTATACAGAATTCAACGGAAATCGCGCAGCACAACTGATTTGGATTGTGTAACTTTGCGCCCATGAAGAAGTGCTCGCTAGCCATATTTGCCTCCGGAAACGGATCAAATGCCGAAAATCTCTTTCGTTATTTCAAAAACCACTCTCAGATCGAGGTGCGCATGCTTGTTACGAATAAATCGGATGCTCCTGTAATCGAAAAGGCGCAACAAGCATCAATTCCAACGCATGTGATCAAAAACGAACAAATTGAATCCGGAACAGCTGTACTTGATCTATTGCATGCAAACCACATCGACTGGATCATTCTTGCCGGATTTCTGCGCAAGATCCCGGCGAACATCACGCAGCACTTTTCAGATCGCATTATCAATATCCACCCATCCCTACTCCCAAAATTTGGTGGAAAAGGCATGTACGGCATGCATGTGCATCGCGCTGTTTCAGAAGCCGGCGAAACGGTCAGTGGCATTACCATTCACTTGGTCAATGAGGATTTTGATAAAGGTCGTATTTTGGCGCAATTCAGTACACCTATCACAAGTCATGAAGCACCAGAAAGCATTGCGTCCAAGATCCATGAGCTGGAACACGCTCATTTTCCGTATATTGTAGAACAAACCATTCAACAACATTGATCATGTGGAATTTTTTTAACGGCTTTAGTCTGGCAGAATTGTTTAAAACCTCTACCGTTTTGTTTGCGGTGATTGATATTGTAGGCTCGGTTCCCATGATCATTAAGATCAAAGAGCAAGCAGGAGATATCCATCCGCTGCGCACCAGTATTGTTTCCCTCGGTATCATGGTTGGTTTCTTGGTGTTGGGAGAAAGTATCTTGAAGTTGTTTGGCGTGGATGTTAAATCGTTCGCGGTTGCTGGTTCACTGATCTTGTTTGCCATGAGCTTGGAAATGATCCTGGGTGTTCGACTTTTTCGCGATTCTGTTTCCGGAAAAACTGCTTCTGTGGTTCCGCTTGCGTTTCCGATCATTGCCGGTGCCGGTACCATGACCACATTGGTTTCTTTGCGTGCTGAATTCGAGAACGTCAATATCATCTTGGCGATCCTCATCAATGTCTTGATCGTTTACATCGTGCTGCGTTTAACCAAGAAAATCGAACAGGCACTTGGACCGGGAGGAATTGCTATCTTGAAAAAAGTATTTGGAATTATCCTATTGGCCATTGCTGTAAAATTGTTTACAACGAATATCGCCAGTTTGATAGCCACTACACAAACTATGCAATAACTATTGTTCTTACTGGCTTTACTTTTCGTAGGACGGCTTTAATGAAAAATAGAGTGTTGCTCGCAACATGGGAATCCACGACTTGGCGTTCTTTTGATCGACATTCCAGACATCTTGATCAAAGTACCTAAATTCCCGGTCCCACATACGATAAGCAACATTCATGTTCACATCCACACCAAATCGGGGTTTTGGATGAAAACGCACTCCCACTCCCCCACCGAAATCAATAAAGTGTCCGCGTGACCTTTCTTCAAAGAAATGCGGGTTTAACGAGCTGAAATCTTCGGCTATGCGCTCGCGCCAAAACCAAGAATTGCCATGTTGACGCGTGTAGAATTGTACGTAGTACTCCGTGTAATCTCTCAACAAAAAGCGGTAACTGTAATCCAGATAGATCGATGTAGACCGCTTGATATCGCGATATTGCGCCACGTCTAAATTATCGTCCCGTTCATTCGTTTGCCTAAAAACAGTGCCATCCACACCGAAAGTGTGTCGTTTCCATTGAAATGAAATACCGTAATTGTATCCGCGCCAATAAAGATCTTCCAGAATACCGCCTATCAGATATTTCCCGCGCAAATGCACATTCCAAGTTGGAAACGCAGGTTCAGGCGGACTTTGAGCGAACAACGGACCACAGATAAAGAGCAGAACAGAAAACAACAGATAACGCATTGAAAGGAAATACTTTGCGTAATGAATGTAATAAAAAAAACCGCTCGAAAGCGGTTTCTATTTAATTAGTCTCTGATCAAGAACTGGAATCGGTCCAAATTCTTCAGGGCGATACTTGTTCCGCGTGCTACCGCGCGAAGAGGATCTTCTGCTATATGCACCGGTAATTTCGTTTTCTCATTGATGCGCTTGTCCAAACCACGCAACATGGAACCACCACCTGCTAAATAGATACCTGTTTTATAGATGTCTGCAGAAAGTTCTGGTGGAGTTTGCTCCAAAGCAGAAAGAATCGCTTCTTCGATCTTGCTGATCGTTTTATCTAGCGCATGTGCCACTTCGGAATAGGTAATGACGATCTCTTTTGGAATACCTGTCATCAAATCTCGTCCGCGTACTGCATAATCAGGCGGTGGGTTATCCAATTCCGGCAATGCCGCTCCCACTTCGATCTTGATCTGCTCAGCAGTGCGCTCACCCACCAAGATATTATGCTGGCGGCGCATGTATTCTTCGATATCCGACGTAAAGTCGTCACCGGCAATTCGGATCGATTTGTCACACACAATTCCTCCTAAAGCGATCACGGCGATCTCAGAGGTACCACCACCGATATCGATGATCATATTCCCCATTGGTTCTTCTACGTCGATTCCAATACCAATTGCTGCGGCCATTGGTTCGTGGATCAAATAAACTTCTTTAGCACCGGCATGTTCCGCTGAATCGCGAACTGCTCGTTTTTCTACTTCCGTAATACCGGAAGGAATACAGATCACCATGCGAAGCGTTGGGTTGAACATTCTGCGACCCGGATTGATCATCTTGATAAAACCTCGGATCATTTGCTCAGCACTTTGGAAATCCGCGATCACTCCATCTTTCAAGGGGCGTACCGTCTCGATCAATTTATGCGTCTTACCGTGCATTTGTTGGGCTTTTTTACCAATAGCCACAACCTTACCCGTTTGTATGTCTTTTGCCACAATTGACGGCTCGTCCACTACTACTTTATCATTCATGATGATCAAAGTGTTTGCAGTACCTAAGTCGATAGCAATCTCTTGTGTAAGAAAATTAAACAATCCCATTGAATGCGCTTCGTTTGCGTTGTTAACCTGTCCTTTTTCGTAAATTCACGAAAATGGTTACAAAGGTAGGTGAAATAAATGGAAATATTTCTACTAATCCGAACGAAATGACCGACGAGAAATAAAAAAAGCTCTTCGGAATGAAGAGCTTTCGAAAATTATTCAATCAATGCTTGAAATGTCGGTTTCCGGTAAAGACCATGGCCACATTGTGCGCGTTACAGTAATCGATGGATAATTCATCCTTTATCGATCCTCCGGGTTGCACCACAGCGGTAATTCCAGCCAAGTGTGCGATCTCCACACAATCTGGGAACGGGAAGAAAGCATCCGATGCCATGACGGCACCGTTCAGATCAAATCCAAATGATCTGGCCTTCTCAATTGCTTGACGCAACGCATCCACACGCGAGGTTTGTCCTGTACCACTTGCGATCAACTGTCCATTCTTCGCCAACACGATCGTATTGGATTTTGTATGCTTCACCAATTTGTTCGCAAAAACTAAGTCATTCTTCTCTTGTTCCGTCGGAACCTTATGCGTTTTCGGCTCAAAATTCACTGCTGTCTCAGACACATTGTCTTTATCTTGTTCCAAAACTCCGTTCAATAAGGTGCGGAACTGGCGATTTGGCATAGCCACCTCTTTTTGAACGAGCAAAATGCGGTTCTTTTTCGATTTCAACAACTCCAATGCATCTGCATCAAAACCTGGTGCTACGACAACCTCACAGAATAACTCATTCACTTGCGTAGCAGTTGCAAGATCAATTGTTCTGTTTGCGATCAAAATTCCACCAAAAGCCGAAGTTGGGTCACCTGCCAATGCATCCGCGTAAGCCTGTGCCAAAGTTGGTCGCGTTGCCAATCCACATGCGTTATTGTGTTTCAAAATAGCGAAAGTTGGGTCGTTGTCTTTGAACTCAGCCATCAATTGCACAGCTGCGTCTACGTCCAGCAAGTTGTTGTAAGACAATTCCTTTCCATGCAACTGATCGAACATCGCTTCAAAATCACCGTGGAACCAGCCGCGTTGATGTGGGTTTTCACCATAGCGCAACGATTGACTTTTCAAGATACTTTGTTTGAACACAGGAACCTCCTCTTCTTGATTGAAATACTGAAAGATGTGTGTATCGTAATGCGAAGAAACCATGAAGGCGTCGCGCGCAAATGCCTTGCGTTGAGCCAAGGTCGTTTCAGCACCTTGTGTCTTTAAAATTTCTAAGAACGGCGCGTATTGATGCACGCTTGGAATGATCACCACATCGTTGTAGTTCTTCGCACCTGCGCGGATCAACGAAATTCCGCCGATATCGATCTTTTCAATGATGGACTGGTGGTCAGCACCCGATGCAACTGTTTCCTCGAAAGGATATAAGTCGACGATCACCAAATCAATGACCGGAATGTTGAACTGTTTTGCTTGGTCCAAGTCTTCTTGCAAATTTCTTCGGTGCAAAATGCCACCAAAAATTGCGGGATGCAACGTTTTCACGCGACCACCGAAAATTTCAGGATAATTGGTCATGGATTCTACCGGAACAACAGGAATTCCCAATCCTTCGATGAATGATTGTGTTCCTCCTGTAGAGTAAAGCGTCACATTTGCCTCGTGCAATTTGCGAACGATCGGTTCCAATCCGTCTTTGTAGTAAACGGAAATCAATGCCCCGGAAATTTTCTTCATTTCAGCCATAATACGTATTATTTTTCCTCAAAAGCCTGTTTTCGAGGGCGCAAAAGTACCGCTTTTTGTTGGAAAAACGTTGTAGTTCGCTTGAATAAAACGAAAAAAGCACCTTCATCAGGTGCCTGCTAATTCCGTGATCGATTAACGTCTGTTCTTTCTACCTTTGAATATGGCGTGATGTTGATTCATCCAGGAAAGAGACAATTCCAAACTTCCCACACCAACGGATCTTCTGTAAGCTGAGAGTGTTGCATCGTAAGATAATCCAAACTTAAATCCGAGGTATTCCACCTGTACGGTGGGCATGATCGCATCCTTGATTCGGGTGTAGCATCCAAATCCGATCGACGCATCTCGCTTGAATCCGGTTTGTTTAGAACCTTCGCTGAAGCGTCGTTTCATGATCAATCCGGCCAACGTTTCATAATGTCCCCCTTGAATGAACTGCGCAGCTTTTGCTTCCATTGCCCATAATGTTCCGGGAATATCATTCGTGAAATTGAACATGGCCACATACTTGCGGTACAAGGTCTCTGAAGAACCGGATCGAAAATTCATCTCCGGTTGGTTGATGTGATAAGCTGCCAATCCGAATTGGATCTTCGTGTCGTTATTTCGTGCAAAAGTACTTTGTCCGCCATCATATTGATACATCACACCCGCCGAAGCCGTCATGTAGCGAAACGAATTCAATCCCGGTTCTTCCAAATTGGCCATCGTTGGATCGTAGGCTGTTCCATTCCACTGAGTATCAAAAACCAAGCGCGACATGTCTCCTCGCTTGTTGCCAAAAGCACTTTGAATTCCCGCAGACAATTGACTTCCACCGCCCAAGGGCAACACCCCGGAAACGGTCAAACCTCCGGTTTGTGTTCCGAAACGAGCATCTCCGCCAATATCGTTGTAAAAATGGACGCCAACTCCAAGATAGGCCTTCGGTCGAAATTGATCCTTATTCAAGGTAATATCGACATTTAAACCTGAGGAATTGAATGATGTGTTTCCTGCTAACCATTGGCTTCGGTGGTGAATGGCCACGCGTTCCCAGCCATCGTAAACACCTACCGCCGCAGGATTTAATAAATTCGGAGATTGCATGATCTGCGTAAAATGCAGATCCTGAGCGTAACTTGTAGCCGTACCGATCGCCAGCACAAACGCGAATATGCTCTTGTTTACTGTCATGGCTTATCGAATTACAGTTACGTTACCAGAGATCGTTGTCTTGCGGCCGTCTTCGTAAACCACTTCTGCCATAAAGGCGTACGCACCGGTGTTGACCAACTTGCCATTGAACATTCCGTCCCAGCGAACTGAAACACTGCTGGACATGAACATGCGGTTGCCCCAACGATCGTAAATATAATACGTGAACGATTTCACGTCTTTACCCACGCGCGGACCGAAAGTTTCGTTCACACTATTGGGGTCTCCGCTCGGTGAAAAAGCTGTTGGCATGAAAAAGCCTAAGAAACAGTTGTCTCCAGCCGGATTTGGATCACAGGCATCCAACGGATTGGTACCATTCGTTACCTCATCACCGTCATTGATGCCATCGCCATCCGTATCCGGATTATTCGGGTTTGTACCAATCGTTCCTTCCGTTCCGTCCAAAAGTCCATCTCCATCCGTATCGATGTTACAAACTGGCAAGGCATTCGGTGGATCACACACATCCAATGGATCGGTACCTCCTGTCACCTCAACGCCATCATTGATCCCATCTCCGTCCGTATCCGGATTTGTTGGGTTTGTTCCCGCTGTTGTTTCCTGACTATTTGTTAATCCATCGCCATCTTGGTCACATGGGCCTGCATTTGGATTGGGAATACATGGATCAGTATTGGCAGGATCCAACTCGTCGTTAACACCATCGCCGTCTACATCTTGGGTAGAGTTCTCCAAGGCGTCGATCGTGCCATCACCATCTGTATCCAGCGGATTTGCAGGATCTGCACCGATTTCAGCACAATCATTCTCGCCATCACCATCCGTATCCGGGTTATTCGGATCCGTACCGGCGGTAATTTCATCTACGTTCAAACAGCCATCGCCATCCGCATCCGGATTGTCCACAATGAATACAGCGGTAACCGTAACAGGCGCAGCGATGTTCATTGCGTTGGTGTCTTCGGTAATCGGATTGACCAAGGTGTTTGCTGTAAATTCCCAATGATCAAAAGTGTAACCTGGGAATGCTTTGGCCACTAAATTCGTACTGACACCACCAAAGTAAGTCGTAGTCCATGGATAGGTGGGCGCCCAGATAGAATTCACTTTCACCTCTCCGGACGCAGCAGGCATTACATTCACTGTAAAGTTATACGGTCCTGTCAGGTTGTAACAATCGATCATTCCCTGTGTCAATGCCAAACAACGCGCATCGATAAAATCGCGCATGTCTTGCACGTTTCCTTGCCACTGCGTCATAGATCCTCCCCACCGAGCAATATGAGCCGGCATTTCAGGCGTGATGATGTTTAGCATGGAATCCAACAAGAAATTCATGTAATTGCAGGAGAAATAGGTGTTCACCAAATCCGTGTAACGCGTAATGTAATATTGCTCTACGATCGGATTCTCGTCGATTAGTTTTTCTAGGATATCGGTGTGTCCCTGACCGCCAGGGTTCGGCAGGTTTTCCGCATTACACGGATCCGCATTTGCGGTTACATCCGGAATCCCTGTGTAATTAACATAATGCCCGAAACAGGCATCCATATCCCACAAAGTGTAACGCCATTTTTTCTTATCTCCGGCCGGATTCATTCCACGCCACCAAGCCGTATTCCAGTTCAACCAGTCTTGGCTTACTATGTAGGAATTGATCACAAAATAATCCACCAACGACTCCCAATTCAACAAGCTATCCACGTAATTGAAATTGGTCGCATTGCCCATATTGTTCGTGGCAATGTAATTTCTCAAATTGTTCCAATCGGTTTGTGCCTGCGGACCTCCGTATTCAGACCAAGTTGCACCCCACGTTTTCAAATATTGAATATTGAACTTATCCTGATTGGCATAGAAATCGGTGTAATCCGAATCATCCACTTTCTCGCGGATTTCATAAACGCCCCAGTATTGACCATTGACATAAACAACGCAAGATTTGTACGTGCGTTCATCCAACTTCAATTTTGCTTTTTGCGAAAGCGTATGCACGAATGCATCGCGAATATGCGCACCACCAGATTCAAACGGGTAGTTATCGGATGCAGCAGGTTTTAGGATCACACGCTGGAATTGGTCGCGTGGAGTTTCCGGGAAGATCTGATGATCGATCTCGTGATCGTAACCAAATTGATCACGCATGATGAAGTCAAAACCACGTTGAGGATAAGCCCACGAGTCATTACCGTGCTTGTTAAATTCTCCTTCGCCTTTGTCAGCGAGTGAATTATCTGCCTCCCACAACTCGAAAAAGCCTTGTGGTGAAATTGAGCTATTTCCATTCAATAAAGTTGCAACGGAATTGCTTCCTGCTCCGGCTACTGAAACCACCGGTATGGAGTGATCCACGTTGATGAAATACGTCCCTGAGGTTGTAAAACTACTCGGATCGGATCCAAAAGCTTTAGCGCGAAGCACGGTCGTTGCGTTGATTGCGACTGGACCGGTATATTGGGTAGAAGTCGTAGTTGGAACAGAACCATCCGTTGTATAGCGAATGGTTGCAGCTGGATCCGGACAAGTAATGGAAACGGACTGACTTCCAGAATAAAAACCGGGAGCCAAACCAAAAACAGGCGCTGCAGTATAAAAATTCACAGCTCCGGAATTAGTTGCATTCGGTGTGGGAGTCGTGAATAATTTCCAAGTAGCGGCACCATTGGTTAATCTTCCTACGGAGTGATCATTCTTTGTCAGGTGAACGATCTGAACAGAATCTGCAACAGTGACGCCATCAGGCATGGTTAATATGATCCACTCGTTCTTCGTTTGCACCAAACTGAAATTTGGATGGTATTGCGCACCGTTTACGGTGTTTCTTCCAGAACAAAACACCATTTTAAATCCGCCTGCAGCGATGGAACCGGAAGGAATTTGCCATTTTGTTAAATTGGTAGATTTATCAGAAAGATAATATCCAGTCAGATCCACGCTACTGGAACCTGCATTGAATAATTCCACCCAATCTTCGCGTTCACCGTAAGCATCAGTAGGTCCGCTAACATTCGAACACGAGTATTCATTGATCACAACCTGTGCATTCACGCTCGTGGCAAAAGCGCAAACAAAGAATGTGAATAGTATTTTTTTCCAAACAGGTAACGTTTTTTTCATGTAGAGCAGTTTTCTGAATTTCAATTTTACGAAAAAAAATGTTCATTTCCTGTAAGACACTTTCCGAAGACACTGGTTTTCAATATAAAATTTTGTTACCCTTGAAATTCTAACGAAATGAAAAATTTTCTTCCTTCTTAATTTTCCCTTAATATTGTCTTTATTAAAACGGACTAATGAAAAAACTGTTGGTTGCCTCTCTGGCATTGTTCGCACTAAGTGCATGTAAAAAAGTAGAAGGTGAGGGTGGAAGATCCTCTATTTCCGGAAAGATCATGGTAGATCACAAACTTTATGTGAATGGAATCTATCAAACAACAACGAGTTACGAGGGAGCAAAAGAAGATGTTTACATCATTTACGGCGACGGAAGTGATGGTGTCATGTACGATGATAAATTGGAAGCAAGTTACGATGGAACCTTCAAGATCGAGTTTCTACAACCGGGCACGTACACGGTTTTTGCCTACAGCGAAATTTTTCATACCGGTCCGAATTCATCCAATAATGACGATGATTACTACACGTTTGAAAAAGTGAGTAAAACAGTTACGATCGGAAAAAAAGAGGAAGGCACGGTAGGAACCCTAACTGTACTTAAATGAGAACCTCCTTGCTCTTATTTTTCGTCGCTACGGCTGCGTTCGTCTCCGCTCAGGACAGGGGTGAATACTGGTTCGCCGCCGGTGTAAAACGAGAAATTGCGAAAGATCTTACCGCGGGAGCAAACACCAACTTGCGTGTGAATTACATGGGACAGTTGCAAACTTTATATCAAGAGGTCAGTTTGAAAAGCGAGCACTTGGGTTGGTTTCGTCCGTCTGTTGAATACCGATTGATCACTTCTTACGATGAGCGCGGAAATTACCTGAACACCAATCGTTTGAATATCAATTTAGATTTTCGTCACAAGATCGAGGATCTAAAACTTGGTACACGTTTTCGCTACCAGACTTTTTTGGGCACGTATGTGAATGCCGGAAGCGATTTGGATCCGTCCTACCGGATCAAACCCTATTTGACATATGAACCCAAAGGTTGGAAAATTACCCCCGAAATTGCTTGTGAATGGTTCTACACGACTACAAACTCTCCGAATGGAAATCGATTCAACCGTTTTCGCAGCGGAATCACCGGGAACATCAACTTACCCGGTCCCAATGAAATAAGCGTAACCTATTATTACGGCCGGAAATTCAACACCGGAAATCCGTACAGCGAACACATTCTGTCTTTAGAGTACAGCTTTGAATGGAAAACAAACAAGAAAAAATAAGGAAAGGCGGGGAAACCCGCTTTTTTCATTAGAACAACACGTCTCTGCGCTGGCTATCTAATTTCAACAAGATGAACAGCAACATCGAAAAGGACATCAGGGAGGAACCACCGTAGCTAAAGAATGGCAAGGGGATTCCGATTACGGGAGCCAAACCGATGTTCATTCCAATGTTCACTGCAAAATGGTAGAAGACGATCATCCCGACTGAATAGGCATATACCCGATTAAACACGGAGCGTTGTCGTTCAGCAATGATCACGATCCGCACCAACATCGACATGAATAGCACCACAATGGTTAAGCTTCCCATGAAACCCCATTCCTCGGCCAAGGGACAAAAAATGAAATCGGTTTCACTTTCCGGTACGTGATTCGAGCGCACACTAGCCACGGATGCCTGTTTGTATCCTTTCCCAAACATACCGCCGGAACCAACTGCGGCCATGGCACGATTTCGGTTGTAATCCTTTCCGTCATCGTCTTTACGCAATCCCAAAACCAATTCAATGCGATCTTTCTGGTGTTGAGCCAAGCTCGAGAATGAAAAGTTGACCGTGGTAGAAACGATACACGAAAGCAACCAACCGGTAATGATGATCAATAAAACCCGATTTCGATCTCGCTTTGCGGAGATCCAACGCAAGACCCCATAAGCCAGGAGCGCGATGATTGTGATAACGGCCAATACTCCCACGAAACCGGGAATCATGAATCCAGGCAAGAACGTAAGTTCGTATTGGTTCTTGCTCATCAATAGCGTGATCACCGAAATGAAGACTACGTAGAACAGGATTGGGATAAAGTGACTTCCGACCCACGTTTCTTTAAAACGTACACCCGGAAAACTATTGACAATGCGCAACACCAGCGGATCGAAGGTGATTCCCTCCCGGTACATCACAAAGAAAAATGACGTAAAAACCACAAAGGTTCCGGCATCCGGCTGCAACAAGATCAAGATCATCGGGATCAAGACTATCGCCAGTGCCAACAACACGGTTTGCATGTTCTGTTGCTTCACGTTCACACTGGAGATGTAGCTAGATAAAGCGATCGCGGTAGCGATTTTCATAAATTCGGCCGGCTGGATTCCCATCGAACCAATTCCTAACCAGGCTCGTGCTCCATTGATTGGCGGCATGAACAACACGACGATCAATAAACTAAAACAGAACAAATAGATCGGGATAGCAAATTTGCGGTAGATATCTGAATCGATCAAAAAAACCACCAATCCCAAAAAGAGTGAGATACCCACCCACATGATCTGTTTGCCATATTTCTGGGAAAAATCGAAAATATTCGGGTGTTCCGGATCGTAAGCAGCAGAGTACACATTAGCAATACCCATGAGCAACATGGTGATCACAATACCGAACAACCACCAATCAACGTGCTTCGTTAACGAGTCTTCGCGTCTCATCAGTGTTTACTCGGTTTTCTGCGAACATTCAGCAAGTTTGCTGCTTTCACGTACGTTTCTTTATCCTTGTCCTTCACCTTGCGATTTAGGTATTTTTCGATCATCAAACTCGCTGTTGGAGCAGCCCAAACACCACCAAAACCTGCATTTTCAATAAACACAGCAATCGCGATCTTGGGATTTTCCATCGGTGCAAAAGCCACAAATACCGAGTGATCCTCTCCGTGTGGATTTTGTGCAGTTCCCGTTTTACCACAAACAGTAATTCCGGCTACAGCACCTCGTTTTCCGGTACCACCATCTTCATTTACTACGCGTCGCATCCCTTCGATAACCGGCTCAAAATGAATGGCATCAATGTGTGTTAAATGCTTTTTTTGAAATTCCGGAAGCGGTCCGCCATCACCAATCTTTCTCACAAAATGCGGCGTGTAGAACCAACCCCTGTTTGCGATCAAAGCAGCAATATTGGCCATTTGAAGCGGCGTAGTTTTTACCTCTCCTTGTCCGATCGCAATAGAACGGATCGTTGAAAATGCCCAGGTATGGTGTCCATACCATTTGTCGTAATACGCCGCATCCGGAATTAACCCTTCGCGCAATCCGGTAATGTCGGTTTCGAATTTCTGACCTAATCCGAAATTGTGCATGTATTCAGCCCATTTATTCAAGCCGATCTCCGCATCTGCAAACATACTTCGCTTTTTACCTTGCTGAATCGTTCGTCGCATGACATAGTAATAATACGGGTTGCACGAATATTGTACGGCTTTACTGAGATCGCTGGCCATGGGGTGATTGTGGCAACCCACCATGCTTTTCGTACACGGGAATCCGGACTGTGGCGTGATGGTGCCTTCTTGAAGGGCGATCAATGATTGCAACAATTTGAATATAGAACCAGGAGGATATTCCGCAGCAAGTGGGCGTGGATACAACGGTTTTCCTTCATCCAGTACCAATCGCGAATAATTGTCATTGATATTCTTTCGTCCTACCATCAAATTGGGGTCGAAGCTCGGGGCTGAAACCATACATAGGATTTCCCCTGTCTTTGGCTCGATCGCCACGATACAACCACGTTTGTTCTGCATGAGTTGTTCTCCATACACTTGCAATTCAATATCCAATCCCAAAGTTAATGGGGGACCTTGCTTGGCCATGGTATCGTACTTTCCACCGGCATAGGACTCAATGGCATTATTCAAGGCAGAGGTCACAACGTATTTGATCCCTTTTTGTCCGCGCAAGGTCTTTTCGTAGAAGCGTTCTAGTCCGGCGCGTCCGATTAAGTCACCACCACGATAGAACGGATCTTCATCGACCTCTTCCCGAGACACTTCATTCAGATAACCAAAAATATTTGCTCCTCCTGCATAGGGATAAGAGCGCATAGAAGTCAGATCTTCGAAAAATCCGGGGAACTGTTCCAAATGGGGTGCGATCCGAATGATTTCATCTATCGACATTTCCTTGATAAAGGGGTAGGCGCGTTGTTTCTGGTAATTGTCTTGCCACTTACCGGTATTCTTGTTGAAGTAACGACCTTCACCTTTTTTGATCTGATAGAAGCGATTCTTTACTTTTTCGGGTGTCCAGCCTAACAATTTCGCAAAAGCCGCGGTATCAAAATCGCGAATGTCTTCTTCGCGCATCATCAGGTTGTAATAGCTGCGGTTCGTAACTACTTTTTTGCCGTTTCTATCGAACATCACGCCTCGTGGAGGTGTGATCTCCTTTCGTTTTTCGGCAATTTCCTGTGCACGCAACTTCCATTGGTCATCCACCACTTGCATGAAAAACAAGCGTGAAAGGTAGATCAGTCCTACCAACAAGAACAAGATCAAAATGACGTATTTGCGACCTTCGAGATTCATCGATCAACCTTTTTTTTCTGAAAAAAGATGAACTGCGTTAGGAAGGCCAAGCCCAATGATACTGGCCAACTGAATATCAATTTACGCAGAATTAATAGAAACTCGTTCCATTTGAACACCTCGATAAGGAAAAACCACGTATGATGGATCAGCAAGAGCAAGCCAAAATTGTAAGCGAACCAACGAAAACCCAGCGTATGTATCGAAACGGTTTCAATGTTCTCGTACCCATCTCTGGGAGAAAAAACCTTGAACAACAACGGGCGACAAAAAGCGAATAAAACGGCAGCAGACGCGTGTAAACCAAAGGTATTCGACAAGGCGTCGATCGACAAGCCAAAGAAAAATGCGATCATCATCAAACTTACCGTACTGATTTGGAACGGAAGCATGAAAATGAATAATGGATAAAGCATCGGATACAAGCCACCACCAATCTCCAGGTTGTTCAGTACCAACACTTGAAAAAGCACGAAAAGCAAGAAGCGTAAACTATTTGCGATAATTGTATTCATCCTAATTCAGGTTTGTTTCTTCTTTATCCACCGGGATCGCCTCCTCCATCTCTCGGATCTCCTCAATCAACAGGTTTTTGACTACGTAAACTTTTTGTACCGTGCGAAAATCAACAGAAGTTCGAACCTGTATGTCCCACAAAGGTTTTCCTTCGATCGGTTTTAATTTAGAAACATATCCAACCGTATATCCTTTCGGGAAGATCCCGGATTCTCCTTTTGTAACCACTTTCGACCATTTCTTCACAAATTGGTCATTCGAAATCCCGGTGATCTGCACGATCCTCGGACTATTCTGGTCCCACTTCAAAAATCCGAAGGCACCTAAGCGTTCGATCATGACATCCACATTGATATTCTTGGATAAAATGGTCTTAACGAGCGAGAAGTGCTTTCCGACCGTGTGGATCCTGCCAACTATTCCTTCCGAGGTAACCACGCCCATTTCTTTTTTTATACCGTGAACTGATCCCAGATCGATCGTCATGTAATTATTCCGTTTATCAAAGGTGCTATTGATCACAGTGGCCGGCAGAAAGACATATTGTTGCAGATAAACTGTATCGTCGATCTTGATCACGCCGCGATCTAACTGGTAATTAGACTCTTTCAGGCGTTCTCGCAACCACTTGTTTTCCCAAGCCAATTTGCGATTCGTGTTTTCTAAGTTGAAATGCTTGGTAACATCATTGCGCACTGCCATCAATCTTCCGTTGATCTCGCCCGTAGTACTGAGCGCTTGCAATTTTGCAAACTCCGAATAACTGACATACGTCCATAGGGCCACAATTTGTAGCAATGCAAAGACCAAAAAAATCTGAAATCGTCGGAAAAATGCAATCAGATTGCGCATGCTGCAAAAGTAGTCAGAATCAACAGTATTTCAGCGCTATATTGAAAAATGTTGAAAAGAAAAATAGGGCGAATTAGAACAAAGAAAGGGATACCCCAAAAGTGAGTGGATGCCACTGATCGCTAGATTTATTGGCAAAATAAGACGCAAAGGTATATTCTCCAAAAAGCGCCCAATTTCGAATTCCAAAACGCACATGTGCTGCATAAGTCAACCCTTTGGAATCTGGAATTCCGCGCGACTTAACGCGATCGCCATTCATGTCGTACACGGTATTCGTAGCGAAGCGGTAACCCACCGAAGCTCCGATATGCACTTTTAGCTGGCGCCATTTTCGACTGCGGAAACGCAATTCTACCGGCAAATGAACAGAATGACTATTTAATCTACCGCGATTGAAACCCGCACTGATGCTGTCCGGAAAATAATGCACCGCTTGTTGGTCGATCCGCAATTCAGATTGTAAACCTACTCGCTGGTGTTTGTATGTAAATCCCCAACCAAAAGCAACCCCGTTGCCTTCATTCAGCGGAACGTCCCACAGCGTGTGCACAGCCCAGCCAATTGACCCGCGCGGCGTAGTTGAAACGATACCTTTCTGTTCCCAAAGCGTATAGTTCAAATCTAAGATCAAGCGATCATATTTTCTTGGTTTACCGGGTTTTGCCGGTCTCCAACCCGTATTGTACCACATGAATCCTGGCCGGTAGCGCGACGCGATCAACGAATCTTTGCCGTCGTATTGTGCAGATACATTGATCAGGGAAAAAGCGAACAAAATACTAAGCCAATTCTTCATCTTTCCAGCGTTTTTGTTCCCAATTCCAGGCGTCGGCAATGGCTTTTTCTACGGATCGTACTGCACGCCATCCAAGCACGGTTTCCGCCTTGTGCACGTCTGCCACAATGGCCGGCACATCCCCGCTTCTTCGCGGACCTAACTCGTAGGGCAAAGGTTTTCCGGTTGCTTTCTCAAAAGCGTGGATCAATTCCAAGACAGAAGTTCCCTGACCCGTTCCTAAGTTGAATACTTCAGCATTTCCATGGGTTTGTACTTCCAACGCCAGAACATGCGCTCGCGCTAGGTCTGACACATGGATATAATCGCGGATACAGGTGCCATCGGGTGTTTCGTAGTCAGCACCAAAAACTGTAAGCTTTTCGCGCAAGCCGATCGCAGTTTGGGTCATATACGGAACAATGTTATTCGGAATCCCAACCGGCAGTTCACCGATCAATCCACTTTCATGGGCGCCGATTGGATTGAAGTAGCGCAAGAGAACTGCCTCTAAACCCGTTGCGTGAACGGTGTCTTGAATGATGCGTTCGCACATCCATTTCGTCCACCCGTAAGGAGAATTGGGTTCACCAAGTGGGGTGCTTTCAAAAACAACCGTATCCGTTTTCGGAATCCCATAGACCGTACAAGAGGATGAAAAGACAAAGCGCGTAACTCCTGCTTCTAACATGGTTTGCAGAAGGGTTACTGTGCCACTCAAATTGTTGTCGTAATACTTCAAAGGATCCCCAACGCTTTCGCCTACTGCCTTAAATGCTGCGAAATGTATCACTCCTGAGATGTCGTTTTCTGCAAATATTTTCTCCAGCAGTTTTTTATCCGAGCAATCGCCTTCTATCAATGGGATTGTGCGATCACACAAGGCATGAATGCCCTGAAGCATCCGTTTGTCTGCATTCGAAAAATTATCCAAAATGATCGGGGAATAACCAGAATTCACCAGTTCCACCACGGTGTGTGAACCAATAAAACCTACGCCTCCGGTTACTAAAATAGATCCGTTTTTCATGCACTGCGAATATAGGAATTTGCCGGCAACATGTCCGTAACTTATTTCTTTGGTTGCTTTAGCAAATTCATAAACTGAACCACGTCGATGATCTTCAATCCGAACACGAGTACCGCCCAAACCAGAAGAATCGTGATACTGAACAGCACCGGCGCAAACGAAAAATAAAGCTGAACGGCCAAAATTGCACCCAGTGCCAACGCTAAAAACAACAATTTATTCCATGTTCCCGGTGCCACGTCATGTTTCATGCGACTGCGGACTTCCCGGTATTGCATCACACCCATTACCCCTTGTGAAACAAAAGCCGCAATTCCAGTACCTACTGCACCCAAGAAAGGAATCAGCACCACATTGAGAACGATCATGGTGATCAAGCTGATTAGCGCGATTTGGTTCAATTTCCGCAAAGATTGATTGGCTGTTAGCAATGTTCCGAAAACAATCGTGAAACACATCGGAATAAACGCCATACTCAAAAAGATCCACGAATTGTAGGCAAAATGATTGGCATCTTTATATAGTAGGTCGAAAATGGTTTCGCGCATACCGATAGTGAACGTGATCATGATCAATCCACCGGAAAGCAACAAATTCAGCGCATGCGTCATGATTCCCGTTGTGGAGCTTTTCTCTTTCAAAACCCGGGAATAGACCGGCAACAAGATACTACCGAACAAGACGGCAAACATCCAACAGGCATCCAACAAGCGGAAACTTTGTGTATAATAAGCAACCTGACGCGTGCCCTGCGGATGAATGGTTTCCAAAAACACAGCATCCAAGCGCACACAAAGCATCATGAGGATCACTAACATGGCATACGGATACGATTGTCTTAGCAGCGACAGAAAAAAACGTCTATCCCATTTCAAACGCGGAAATGAAACCAAGCGGAAATAAATGAATGCCGCCGTGAGCAGCGAGATGGATGACGAAGACACAAAGATCCCGATGAACCATTCCAAGGATACAGGTTCGATCAATTGTGTGTACAACAACAAGCAACCGAACACAAAATAAACACTACGTTCTACAACAGAAAGTACTGCATCTAATCCAAAGCGCAACAAACCACCGGTATATGCACGCACGTAATTTACGGTGATGATGCTCACCTGATGCATGATCAGTAAACCGAGGATCCACCACCAAGCCAACGGCAATTGCACCAAAAAATATAAAATGACAGTCCACAATACATACAAAACGATCAGCAAGGTACGCAAGGTAAACAAGCGATCACTGTACTTATGGATCATGTGCGGATGTTGGGCGATCATGCGCGTCATGAAATTCGTGATCCCCATGTCCAGCAACATTGAGAACAAAAACGTAAAGTTGAGAACTGTCTGAAAAATGCCATATTGGTGTGAGCCCAATTCATTTTGCATTTTAATATCGACCATGAAAATGGTGGCCGGTTTAACCAACAAATTCAATAGCAACGTAATGCCCAATCCCTTTAAAAACAGTTTCTGCATACAGGGTTATTGCGCAACAAAAATGAAGTTCTGTGTGTGATGTTTGTTCGGATCAAAAGGAATCAAGTGGTTGTTTTGATTGACGAAAACGGCATAATTCAACCCTTTCAGCAAATCGAAACAATGTGCTCGGTTATCATTATCCCACAATTCAGCGTAGATGACCGGATGATGTGTTTCTAAAATGCGCTGTGCGCCTTTCAAAGCAAAGTATTCGAAATTCTCCACATCGATCTTGATCCCTTGAATGCGCTGTCCGTTCAAAATGTTATCCAGTTTGTCCAATTGCACCTCCACTTCCTTTCCGTCATTCCATTCCGTGATAGATTCGTGTTTGATGTGGCTCAAACCCTGCATGACCGTTTGCTTGTTCAAGGGAAGGATCATTTTAGCCGTTCCGGTTTCATCCCCTACAGCAATTTCGTGCAATTTCGTTCTTTTCAAATTGAATTTTGCGATTATGCGTTTCAAGATCGACACATTTGCCGGCATGGGTTCGAAGGCGTGAATGGTCGTGTTTGGCAGTTTTTGCGCCAGGTGAACGGTCATGATCCCCAAGTTAGCACCGACATCCAGCACATCTCCTTGGCCATCCTTTAACAACGACAAGAATGCGAAAAAATCATTCTCCTTTTTGTCACTTTTCAAGGTGCGAATCTTGTACAATGCAAATACGTAGAGATAAGTTTGAAGTCCCAACATTCTTTGCAATATGTACTTGATCGAATTCTTCATTTCCTTGGAAGATGGCACGAAGTTAGAAAAAGTTGTAAACTCAGGGAGCGAAATCTCGGTATTCTTGGAAAGTTCCGCAAAAAAAACAATTTGGAATTCCAAGAAAAGTACACTGGAGGACTTCACAGGATAGCCAAACAAGTTAGAAAACTAAAGAAAATCGTACTTTCGTTCCATGCGAATCGGAGTCAATACGCGTTTTTTACTTCCTCACAAGATGGAAGGATTCGGTTGGTACACTTACGAAGTGGTCAAGCGCATGGTTGAATCGCATCCGGAACATGAATTTATATTCTTTTTTGATCGACCATTCGACCCGAAATTTGTTTTTGCTCCAAACGTCAAACCGCGTGTATTATTCCCGCCAGCACGCCATCCGTTTTTGTTTATCTGGTTTTTTAATTGGTCCTTGACCCGTGCAATGAAACGCGAAAAGATCGATGTGCTTTTTTCACCTGATGGTTACCTTTCCTTGTGTACTTCGATACCTCAAATCGGGGTGATCCACGACCTGAACTTTGAACACTTTCCGCAAGATTTACCCCGACTTCCGCGTTGGTATCTTCGCCATTATTTTCCAAAATTTGCGAAAAAGGCAGCGCATCTACTCACGGTTTCGCAGTATTCCAAAAACGATATTGTGCAATCGTATGGTGTTTCGGAGGACAAGATAAGCGTTGCCTGGAACGGTGCTTCGGACGCCTATGTCGCATTGACAGATGCAGAAAAAACAACCGTTCGCGCAAAGTACACTTCAGGCCGACCTTACTTTATTTTCGTAGGATCACTACATCCTCGGAAAAATCTAAAAACCTTACTTCGCGCCTTTGCACAATTCGCTGCATCGAATACCACACACGATTTGCTGATCGTCGGTTCCGCTATGTGGAAAAATGTCCGGGAACACCATCCGGAAATGGAACAGTTTCAAGATCGGATCCATTTTACGGGACATGTTCCGCTCGATTCGTTGACCCAATTAATGGGTGCAGCTTTCGCGCTGGTTTACATCCCCTATTTCGAAGGCTTTGGTATTCCCTTGGTAGAAGCCATGAAATGTCGTATTCCGATCATTTCCGGTAACCGAACGAGTCTGCCAGAAGTGGTTGGTGATGCCGGAATTTTGGTGGATCCGATGGACGTTCCAGCAGTTTGCTTAGCGATGGAAAAGCTTGTTTCGGATCCCACGCTATATGAGGATCTAGCAGCTAAAAGTGCTGGAAGGGCACACCTTTTTTCATGGGAAGACGGCGCACGAATGGCCATGGAACAATTGATTCGTGTTGCTCAATCCCGCGGCTGAAAACGGGACCGAAAACGCATAAAGTATTTTTCAATCGTTTTACTCGACACGTAGGCACAGCAAATTGTCAACCCGATAGTGACGGCGTAGAACAACAACTCATCGATCACAAACGGAAGCTTCCCTTTCCAAAACTTGGCCAGTTCGATCGTCCCTGTCAAAACCACCAAATGCAACATGTAAATGCCATACGAAATACTTCCTCCCCATTCCAGCCACTTTGCCGATAAGCGATCTTGCATGAGTGGTAAATAGTTCAGCCCCAAAAGGACCGCTGCGAAAAATATACTTTTTACCAAGGGCCAATCAAAGACGTATTGATGGATCAATTCCGGCCAGGGATATCGATTCGTAAAAAATACGGCCAGGGAAAACATCAGCGCTGTGATTCCAAGGACCTGCATAAACGCTTTTGAAAATCGATCGCCGTAGTGATAAAAGATCAAGGCCGTTCCACCACCGATCGCCATGGATTCGAATTGATGCGTACGCAGTAGAAAAGCCCATACGTCGGTTATCTTACCGGAATCGATCCAAAAAAGTGCAACACATTTGAAAAGAACGAACGCAACGATGATCCAGGCAATGATCCGACGTAAATAGCGATAGATAGGAGCCCAGAGAACATAGAACACCTCTTCCACACCAATCGACCACAGCGGTTCCAAAAGATGATTCCCGAAGTAAAAAGTAACTAAACCAGGCAAGAACAGGAGAAAATAATACCATGTCTCCCCGATCGTATAGGGCATTTCGTATGGTAGTTCAAAAATCTTTAAAATAGTCGGTTGCAGAAATAAGCCTATGAATAGCAGTAGAAAGTAAAGCGGCCAGATGCGTACCACCCGTTTCCAATAAAACCAACCGATGGCGATCTTTCTGCGCTGTTGGTATTCCTTTTCCAGCAAATAGGTGATCAAAAAACCACTCAGCACGAAGAAAAACGTGACGGCTGTAGTGCCATTATTGAAAAAGCTGAATGCCTTTAAATGTGTTAAATCATGATCCTTTCGCAACGATTCAGCATGATGGAATACGACCAGCAGGGCGGCAAAAAAACGCAAAGCATGAAAACCTTTGAAATGTGCAACCGATCGCGTATTCATGGCATTATTTCTTGCCATCCTCGATCTCATTGTCCCGAAAAGCTGAAGGCACCAGGTCTGGTATGATCTTGAGCACCAAGGGAAGTAAGAGTGCTCCTCCCGGCAACAAGAAAATAGCCAATGCAGGCATGGATTTCGCGATGCCCATGAATTGGGTTTTCACCCGTTCTTTTTCTTCTTTCGTAAGTTCTTCAGTGGTAGATTTTCGGATCAATCCTACCAATTCTTTACTTTGTTTCAACTCGGTTGCCAGCTTATCCTTGTTTCTACCCAAGACTTTGATCCAACGTTTCGAAACACTATTCATCATCGCTTCCACCGCATTGTCATCTTTGAGATAGGATACGCGCTGATGGTTTTCTAATACAAATTGCTGTGATACCATGATGGCTTCGTCCAGATCCACGGTATCGAGTCGCAGCCACGCGCTCAATTCCTCAAGGAAAGATTTTTCCTCGATGATCGCTTCATGGTTTGCAAAAATGGTAAGTGCCGAAAGGTCTAACAGATAGCGTTTGAAATTCCAGGAGTCGATCATTTCTGCTTCCAATTCATTCAACGAGATCCCTTCCTTAAAACGCAGGCGTGCCAGCTCGCGTTCGTCACTGTCCAGATCTGCCGAGATCAAAAACGTTTCAAACAGGGCTTTTTCACTTTCTTCGATCTGTCCGTCTGAGTACGCTGACATGGCAATGATCGCCAAAGCAACCAATGCCAGTGATTGATAATCAAACAGGTGTTTCCGGTCGTTGCGCAAGAACGCTTCGAACAAAAGTACGTCCAAGTAAATGAACGCATTATCGAAATAGCCCATCCACGATTTGGTACTGCGAAATTGGCGTTGTACATCACAGCGTTTCGCCAGAATGCGTTCCAATTTAACTGCTTTACCTTCTTTAAACAAATAGCCCAACAAGGAGCTAATGGATTGCACCCGGTGTTTCTTGTAAAACATTTCGGCGTCATCCATGAAGTTTTGTTCATTCCAGGTTTCTTCTCCGGTAAAATTGCGGTGCGTAAATAAAAGCGCTTCAAACAAAAGTACAGTGAGCTGTTCATCCTGCGTCCACTTCGCACGGTCAAAGTGTTGAGCGAACAACAAGCGACTTGGGTAACCAAAGACAATTCCACTAGAGGCGAGGAAATGATGATTGAACTGAGCTCGGGTTAGATCATCGGGTTTAAT
The DNA here is from genome assembly GCA_964427665.1 of uncultured Fluviicola sp. Taxonomy (GTDB): domain Bacteria; phylum Bacteroidota; class Bacteroidia; order Flavobacteriales_D; family Crocinitomicaceae; genus Fluviicola. The sequence goes on from CAYRVL010000025.1 coordinate 26,956, forward strand.
CACCTCCAAAGAAATTTCACCAGCTGCAACTAGCTGAAAATACTTGGCCATCCACCCTTTTGATCCCGGAGCAATCATGTCGTAAATGTAAATAATTTAGCTGTTCCTTGTACATTTTCAAAATTTACCTACTTTTGTCCTACTTATTTGATAGATTTTATAGTTTATGAATGATTCGATGGGGCGGAGTTGCCCAATAAACCAGAAAACCATAGACGAAAAAGTTGTCCGCGTCATAGCCGTTCAGGTATTCCTTGGAGGTGTTTTAACCATGTTTTTTCCGCAAGTTTGGATACCACTTTTTCTTTTTATCGATTTTTCGCTGCGTGCTTTCGTAGATGGGCAAGGCAGTCTTTTAAAATGGAACGCACAACGGATCAAACAAGGTTTCGCGTTGGCAAATACACCAACGAACGCTGCGCCTAAGCAATTCGCAGCTGTCATAGGTGCCGGATTTAGCGCCTTGATTTTGATTTCCTTTTTATTGGGATACCAAACAATCGGATTGATCTTACTTGGGATCTTGATCACCTGTGCTGGATTGGAGGGTTTTCTTGGCTATTGCGTGGGCTGTACGTTTTATCAGCTCCTACTTCGCCTTTCATGGATCAAAACTTAAAAACAGAACCTTTATATTAACTAACATCAAAAACTATGTCATTACGATTAGGCGATGTGGCTCCCAATTTCGATGCTGAGACTTCGATCGGACCCATCAATTTTTACGACTTCCTCGGCGATTCCTGGGGCATTCTATTTTCCCATCCTGCTGATTTTACACCGGTTTGTACGACGGAATTGGGAAGAACTGCTAAACTGGCTGATGCATTCGCGGCCCGAAAAACGAAAGTGTTGGCGCTATCTGTAGATGGCGTGAGTTCTCATCAGGCATGGATCTCGGACATCAACGAGACGCAGCACACTACTGTAAACTTTCCCATTATTGCAGATGAGGACCGAAAAGTGGCTGAATTGTACGACATGATTCATCCAAATGCGAATGCCACCTTGACTGTTCGTTCTTTGTTCATTATTGCACCGGACAAAACGATCAAATTGATCATCACCTACCCGGCATCTACCGGTCGCAATTTTGACGAAGTGCTCCGTGTTTTAGATTCCCTGCAATTAACAGCGGAATACCAAGTGGCCACGCCTGCTGATTGGAAACAAGGCGAGGATGTGGTTGTGGCACCAGCTATTCAAACAGCGGATATTCCATCCAAATTTCCGAAAGGATACACGGAGATCAAACCGTATTTGCGATTGACTCCGCAGCCCAATTTGTAAGGTGCTTGGCCCCGTGCAACCATTTATACATCTTTCCCTACGACATGGGAAAACAACAAAAAACCCTGCTGCCAAAAGCAACAGGGTTTTTCTATTATTTTACAGGAAGATTAAGCCAACTTACGTGCTACTTCCACTTCTTCATAAGCTTCGATAATATCACCGATCTTAATGTCGTTGAATTTATCGATGTTCAAACCACACTCGTAATTGTTCTTCACTTCACGCACATCGTCTTTGAATCGCTTCAAAGAACCCAAGGTACCTGAATGGATCACAATTCCATCGCGGATCACACGCACTTTGGAAGAGCGCTTGATGATTCCATCCATCACATAACATCCTGCAATCGTTCCCACTTTCGTGATGTCGAATGTTTCGCGGATCTCTGCCGTTCCAACCACCTTCTCTTCGATGTCTGGAGACAACATCCCTTCCATCGCAGCTTTCAATTCCTCGATCGCTTTGTAGATGATCGAATACAAGCGAATATCGATCTGTTCTTGTTCCGCCAATTTGCGTGCTGCAACCGATGGACGAACCTGGAAACCTACGATAATCGCATCGGAAGCAGAAGCCAAGTTTACATCCGCTTCGGTGATCGCACCCACACCTTTGTGAACGATGTTGATCTGAATTTCTTCTGTTGACAAACGCAATAAGGAATCGGAAAGTGCTTCGATTGAACCATCCACGTCCCCCTTCACGATCAAATTCAACTCCTTGAAATCGCCAATCGCCAAACGACGACCGATCTCATCCAAGGTAATGTGCTTATTGGTACGCAATCCTTGTTCGCGGTACAACTGTTCGCGTTTTGAAGCAATTGATTTCGCTTCGCGCTCGTCCTCCATCACGTGGAATTTATCCCCTGCTGATGGTGCGCCATTGATACCCAATACAGAAACAGGTTGAGATGGTCCGGCCTTTTTCAATGCTATACCATGTTCATCATGCATCGCACGGACACGACCGTAATTTCTTCCAACTAGGATGACATCCCCTACACTCATTGTACCAGCCTCAACCAACATGTTGGTTACATAACCTTTTCCTTTATCCAAAGAAGATTCGATCACTGTACCTACTGCTCGTTTGTTTGGATTAGCGCGCAAGTTCAAAAGTTCTGCCTCTAACAAGACTTTATCCAACAAAGCATCGATATTCAAGTTTTGTTTAGCGGAGATTTCTTGACACTGGAATTTTCCACCCCATTCCTCCACCAAAATGTTCATGGCAGAAAGTTGTTCGCGGATCTTATCTGGGTTTGCACCCGGTTTATCAATTTTGTTGATCGCAAAGACCATCGGTACACCGGCAGCCTGCGCGTGAGAAATTGCTTCTTTTGTTTGAGGCATCACGTCGTCGTCAGCCGCTACAATGATAATTGCAACGTCGGTTACTTGTGCACCACGTGCACGCATCGCCGTAAACGCTTCGTGACCCGGCGTATCCAAGAATGTCATCTTGCGACCGTCCTTCAAGGTTACCGAGTAAGCTCCAATGTGCTGGGTGATTCCTCCGGCCTCTCCGGCTGTCACGTTTGCATTTCGGATCTTATCCAACAAGGAAGTTTTACCGTGGTCAACGTGTCCCATCACCGTGATGATCGGTGGACGTGAGATCAGATCTTCTTCGTTGTCAATTTCTTCCGGAATAGCATCTTGTACCTCGGCAGAAACGAATTCTGTTTCATATCCGAACTCATCCGCTACGATCTGGATCGTTTCTGCATCCAAACGCTGGTTGATAGAAGCAAAAATCCCCAAAGACATACAAGCCGAAATTACCTGCGTTGGAGAAACGTTCATCATAGATGCCAATTCAGACACCGTAACGAACTCCGTCAACTTCAAGATCTTTTCTTGCATTTCTGCCTCAAGCATTTCTTGCTCACGACGCATTGCTCGGTCATCGCGTTTTGCACGACGGTTCTTAGACGCCTTGGATTTACCTCCTTGCGAAGACAAACGCGCCAACGTTTCTTTGATCTCTTTCTGAATGTCTTGTTCAGAAACTGCTGGTTTATCAAAACGACCTTTTCCAGGTGCACCTTTGAATCCAGGTTTCTGTCCGCCTTGTCCCGGTTTTTGACCACCTTGACCCGGTGTTTGTGTAGCTGCTTTTGCAACGTCCACTTTCTTGATGCGCTTGCGTTTCTTGCGCTCATCACCCGGACGAGAAGACCCAACAGATTTTGGTCGCTCAACCGGCAATTCTATTTTTCCTAGGACTGTAGGTCCGGAAAGTTTTTTCGTTTCTACACGAATAGTTTCAATTTCTGGTGTGGCTTGCACAGTGGCTGCCGGTTTTTCTTCTTCCGCCGGTTTTTCCACCACTTTTTCTTCCACCACCGGAGCAACAGGTTTTTCTACAACCGGTTTATCTTCCGCTACCGGAGCTGGTTCAGGCTTTTCCTCCTTACTACGTTTATCGGGTCGGGTTTTTGTATTCAGTTTATCCAAATCGATCTTTCCGATGACTTGTACACCAACTGAAGCTTCCGTTTTTGGCTCCTCCTTCACAGGCTCAGGAGTTTCCTCTTTTTTCTCTTCTGCAACAGGTGCAGGAGCTGGCTGAGGTGCCGGCGTTTTAACACTTTCTAATACAGGAACTTCAAATACTTCTTCTTCCTCTTGTTTCTCTTCGCCTTTGATATCACGAAGCGTAATAGTCTCGCGTTTTTCACGTTTAACAGCCGTTAATTTCGACTGTTCCTTCAAAGACTGGTCGGCAGCAAACTGCTGACGAAGCAAATCATATTGCTCCGGCTCCAATTTTGTGTTCGGATTTGAATCAATAGAAACTCCCTTCGATGCCAAGAAGTCAACGATTGTAGAAATTCCTACGTTCAATTCTCCTGCTGCTTTACCAAGACGTTGTGTTTTACCCGCCATACTTTTTTTACTCCAATTTTAATGTGCGTTCCATCAGGTGGTTAACACCGATCTGAAACGTTTTTGCGCTGTAAAGATAGTTAGTGTTGACCAGATTATGGTGAAAATCAGTCAGGTATTTTCTACCCGACTGATTTTAAGCTATTCCTTTGAGGGTTTATTTACGCCTCTATTATTCGAATTCTGAACGCAAAATGCGCAATACTTCCTGAATTGTTTCCTCTTCCAAGTCTGTACGTTGTACCAAGTCGTCGATTGACAATTCCAATACAGATTTCGCTGTGTCGCAACCGATTGCCTTCAACTCGTCCAAGATCCAGCCATCGATTTCGTCTGCAAATTCTTCTAGATCCACATCTTCAGAATCACTATCGCCATCGCGGAACACATCGATCTCGTAACCGGTCAATTTACCAGCCAGACGGATATTGTATCCTCCTTTTCCGATCGCCAAAGAGACTTGATCCGGTTTCAAGAACACACTAGCGCGTTTTGTTTCTTCATCAATCTCGATATTGGTGATCTTAGCCGGTGACAAAGCACGTTGGATGAACAATTTCGGATTGTTTGTAAAGTTGATCACATCGATGTTCTCGTTGCGCAACTCGCGAACGATCCCGTGGATACGAGATCCTTTCATACCAACACAAGCTCCTACCGGATCGATGCGGTCATCGTAAGATTCAACAGCAACTTTTGCTCTTTCTCCCGGTTCACGCACGATGCGCTTGATGGTGATCAAACCGTCGAATACTTCCGGAACTTCCAATTCGAACAAACGCTCCAAGAATTCCGGTGCGATACGCGACAAGATAATTACCGGAGAGCTGTTGCGCATGTCCACTTTGGAAACCACTGCACGGATCGCTTCTCCTTTTTTGAAGTAGTCTGAAGGAATTTGCTCCGACTTTGGCAAGATCAACTCGTTGTTCTCGTCATCCAAAACCAAGATCTCTTTCTTCCATACTTGGTAAACTTCACCAGTAATGATCTCACCAATACGCTCTTTGTATTTCTTGTACAAGTGATCTTTCTCCAATTCCAAGATGCGAGAGATCAAATTCTGACGCAAAGAAAGGATGTTGCGACGTCCGAAATCTGCGAATTTAAATTCTTCAGAAACTTCCTCACCGATCTCGAAATCTGGCTCGATCTTGATCGCATCTGAATAAGCGATCTCTGTGTTTGGATCTTCCACCTCACCATCAGCAACGATCTCTTTGTTTACAAAGATCTGAACGTCACCTTTGTCGATGTTTACGATCACGTCAATATGCTCGTCCGTGTTGAACTTCTTTTTCAACATCGCACGAAATACGTCTTCCAATACGTGTTGCATCGTTTGTTTGTCGATGCTCTTGAGTTCTTTAAACTCGGAAAACGATTCTACTAGTTCCAAGCTGTTCATAGCTTTCTATTTAAATGAAATAACAATTCTTGCTTCGTCTATATCTGAAAAGTTCAGGTGTTCTTGCACCGTCACTGTTTCTTTCTTTTTCTTTCCTTCGATCTGGCGCTTTTCGGTGAATTCTAAGGTGATCCCCTCTTCCGTTACAGCGATCAACTGTCCTGAAATCTTGGTTTTATCCTTCTTTTTCACATCCAAACCACGACCGATATTCTTCACGTATTGTGCATGCACGCGCAGTGGCTTGTCCAAACCAGCTGATGAAACGTGTAACTCAAAATCTGCTGCCTCGCGATCAAGGTTGTGTTCGATGTTTCGCGAAACCGACATACAATCCTCAATGGAAACATTTCCTTCGGTCTTGTCCAATTCCAAACGAATCACGTTGCTGGCGCTCACAGAAAGCTCTACGATAAACAACCGTTCATCGCGCTCCTTGATGCGCTCTTCTGCCAATGCTCTTACTGTGTTCTTGCTAATCATGACTTATAAAAAGAGGGGACTTTCGTCCCCTCATTTCCTTTCAATCCGTAAATGTGACGCAAATATACAGAACTTTTGTTGAAAATCAAGATGTTTGAGAAAATTACTTTGTCATCACATCGATACTAAAGGCTTACGGTTACAATAAAATTAATTTGACATAAAAGTTTTGAGCACCTACGATACTGAACTTATAACTTGGGAAATTATCCACAATGTTTTCATCGTTTATCGAAAGATCCCGATATCCATAACCAACCGTAATAAAAAACCCGGTACACAAAACTATCTTGTTTAATCGAAAACCTGCTTCAATTTTGGAACAAACATTAATTCCATAAAATCTGATTGTATAATCATAAAAATTTGAGTTTGCATAAAAAACTCCAGCGTTCATTCCTAAACCCCCATAGAATCTTTGTTTATGTATTTGATAGTTTTTGCCGCCATTTATCGTCATGAAAGAAAAAATAAAATTTTCATGATCATTTTCAAGGGTATTGAAAGACATTGCAACATTATTTTTCCATCTTAACTTTTCAGTTGAAAAATTTACACCCATAAATAAATGATTGGACGAATTGCCGTTATATTTGTAATGTACAGCTCCAAATTCTATCTGTCTAGAATTTGAATCTAACTGACCCAAAAGAAACTGAATTGAAATCATTAAACACAACAAAACAAGACTAAAATTCTTAAAGAATCGTAATCGGATAATTCTAAACATTGGATCATTTGTTATCTTCTGTGCACCTAAAAAAATCGAAAATGAACAAAAAAGAAATAAAATTAAGAGACTCCTCATTAATTACTTTTTTTTAATTCTAATGCGCTTATCCTTTTCTCTTGATGAATTACATATCGCATCAATTCTTCATTTGACCTTAAGCAAAAACGGGACTTGTTAAGTAGTTTCAAAACAAACTTCTTTTAATTCTGTATTTGGGTTTTTCACATGAAGAAGCAGGAGCTTATTATACACTTGACTATTTAAGTTATAATTTCAATCTTCTAATTTAACAAAATGATTCATTTAATTAGTAAACAAATCTTTATTCATATAGCAACAAAAGGCGCCGAATTGGTGTCGGTGAAGAATACTTCCGGACACGAGTTCATGTGGT
>CAYRVL010000026.1:0-33538 GCA_964427665.1 uncultured Fluviicola sp.
GACCTTTTCTTTCAAAGCAACTTGTTCTTGCTGATTTGCTTTCAACTCCTTCTGTGCAAGTTTTTGTTCCTGCGGAGTTCCATTTTTAGCAAGCTCATTCAACTCAGCCTCACGTTTTTGCAAAGAAGCCAATGCTTGTTCGTTTTCAGTAAGTGCTTTCGGATCTGTATCTACAACTGGCTGTATCGGTTCCTTCAGATCCATTTTATCCAAAGCCTTTTCGCGATCTTCCAAAGCTGCTAATTGCTCTTCCAAAGCCGCGATCTTTTCAGGTCCTGCATCCTGTGCCTTCGCCTCTTTTAAGTTTTGACCAACAGTAGCTTTTACCTCCACAATACGCGATTTCGCTTGGTCACGCTCATTTTCCGTGCGCGGTGTTTGCTCCATTACTAGAGTGTAGTCCTCTCCCAACTGATCTTTCAAGGACACAATTTCCGGTGTAGCCACAACATTTCCAGGGATAGAATCCAATTGAGCGGCACGTGCTTGAGATGCATCGATCAATTCAGCGATCACTTCATTTTCTGCTGCAATTTTTGGATCGAACTTATTCACTAATTTCTTTTCATTAGCGGATTGCTTTTCCTTCAATTTTTCTTGAAGATCAGCTTCAGCACCTTTCGCTTTTTCACGATCTGTTAGGGCGCTAGCTCTTGCTTTTTCATACTCCGGAGCAATCTTATTTTGCAGTTCTGATTCAGAAATAGTCGACTTCAAAGCAGCAACCTGTTCGTCGCGCAATTCATTCACTTTCGCATCCTGCACCGCTTGCATGGTTTGCAGCTCCTCAATTTTATCTTTTACAGCGTTGTTCTCAGGATCTTTTGACAAAGCAGATTCTTGCTTGACCAATTCTTTAGTTACTGCATCCAGAAGGGCTTGTTCCTCTTTCAACCGTGCTTCACGCTTTTCTTGAGGCGAATCGTTTGAAGCTTCGATCTTTTTCAAATTCGCTTCATATTCCGGTCTGATTGCAGCGATGACCTCCTGTTCTGTTTTTGCAGGATCCAGATTAGAGCCTTGAAGTTCCGCTTGCAATTCTTTGAGGACCTTCAGTTTTTCCGACTCATTCGGAGTCAGATTCTCGGATTTTTCAAGCTGTTCAATTGCTTTAGTTGCTTGTGCCAATAACTCCTGACGCACTTCCGACTTCTCATTTTCGTTTGCAGCATCGTTCAAGCGCGCTTCAAAATCAGGCATCAATTCATTCGTAAGCTGCTCTTTTGTAGGTTTCCCGGCTATGGCTGGATCCATTTGAGCTTCGCGTTGTTTCACCGCATTCACTTTGCTTTCTTTCAACGATTGAAGTGCTTTCAGCTTGTCTTTTTCCTTTTGATTGGATGGATTTTCAGCCACTACCGCTTCTTGATCCTGAATTGCGTCATCCAAGATATCGATCAATTGCTGATCTACTTCATTCTGAGCTTTCAACTTCTCTTTGGGATCATTCGCGGCAACAGTCGACATACGCGATTCGTAATTCGGCATTAAGTTTTTCACCAATTGTGCTTCAGTTACTGGTTCCTCCGTTTGTTGCGGATCGCCCCCATTCAATTTAGCTAGCGCCGATTCTCTATTTTCAATATTGCTTTCCGTATTTTTCTTCAACTCATTTAATGAAGCAGTTTTCTCTTGTAAGGTTTTAGAAGTTGGATTGGCCACTTGCAAGGATTTTGTTTCCGCAAGCTCATCCTCAATTTTTTCTAACAGTTCCTTGTCCAGATTATTCAAGGCCTGCAACTGGTTCTTCGGATCTTCCTGGCGTGCTTTTTCTTTGGCATCTGAGTAATCCGGGTAGATCGCTTCCAATGTTTTATCCGGTGTGATCAGCTCTTCAGGTTTGCGTTGCGCTTCCATTTGAGCCAATTTTTCCTGACGTGCTTTCAAGCCTTGTTCGGTTTCATTTTCAAGTGCAAGTAACTCCTTCTCTGCATTCAGCAAGGCCGAATTGTTTGGATCGGCTTTCAATTTTTCAGAAACCTTTACATACGAAGATTTGATCTCGTTCAATAATTTGGTGTCATTCGCATTTTGACGGATCAATTTTTCCGATGGCGTTAGCGAATTGTTTTCATCAATTTGTTTTTGATCTTCAGCTATCTCCTCGTTCAAAGCATTCATATCCTCTAAGAGTTGCTTCATTACAGCAAGGTCGTTGGCATCGTTTTGAACCGGTTGTGTTCCGTTTTCGCCCATCTTTTTGCCAAGCTCGGCAACTTGTTGATCAATGTAAGCATCCAAGGAGCGGACATTCTTGGTATCCACTTCATTCAACTTGGCCTGTACCTCATTTGGTGCAATTTTCTGGGCATTGGTTACTTGCGTCACATTTTGCAAATAAGCAATTTGTTTCTCCACAGCCAGCTCCGATTTTTTGTCTTGTTCCAGTTGTTTTTCCAAACGACCTTTCTCTTCAACCACAAGTCGTAATTCTTCTTCTTTTCGATCGATATTGGATTGAACGGCCTCCTTGTTTTTCGGTTTAGCGGCTTCCAACTCCTGCTTCAACCGGGCAATTTCCTTTTGCAATCCTTGTTCCGACTGCTTGTATTCAACCAATTGTTTTTCGGTAGCAGCATTCTTTGCGAACAATACTTTTTTCTTCTCGATAAATGGATCAATAGGATCATTGGTGTTTTCGCTGGCCTCTTTTATAACAGTGGCGTTGCTAGTTGCAACCTCTACCACTTTGGTCATGTCGTTATTCTCGACCGCTTTTTTGACATCCGCGGCAACTTGATCGAGAATTGTTTGCTTTTCTTTTTCTTTTGGAAGAACGCGTTGCATGCTATCCGCAAAAGCCATGTAATCGCGTACTTCATCTTTCAGGCTTTCAGCCGTTTGCATTTTTTGCTGCGCTTCTTTCAGCATTTCCAACTTGGCCTTATCATCTCCTTCGTTGGCAGATTTTGCAACAATTGCTTTTGCCTCATCTTGCAATTTATTCGCACGGGCCAAATTCTCCATGGCGTTGTTCAAGGCTCCGTTGATCAAATTTTCATTGGCTTGTACTTGTAACTCGTGCTTGTTTGCGATGTCTTCAAACTTGGCTACCACTTCACCGGGACCGGCATTTTCCAATCCGATCTGCGCCAAGATCTTCTGATTTTCCTTTTCTGCATCCAATGCTTTCAAGTCGAATTGTTGTGCATTGACGTTCAATTCGGATCGCATTTTGATCACTTCGGCCAGAACGGCTTGCGGATCCTCTACCTCTTCATTGAACAAATCAACTACTTTCACCACTTCCGCTTCTTCCGCTTTTTCGTGACTGATCTTTTGTTTCAACGGCTTAAACTCCTTCAAGAATGGAATCGTAACCAAATAACTATACTTATTCGGACTTCCTTCCACAGACATGTCATACGTGTATTTTCCGCCTTTTGGAAACGTGATCAAGTACCGTCCTTTTTCGTTGGTCGCAAAGGTTCCTATCTTTTCGCCGGACGCGTAATCGGTCACCGTGATCGTGATCTTCTTATTTCCGGGATTCACCAGCGAATTGAATTCTCCTTTCACCACAGCCAATTGCAAGGGAACGCGTTCTACACGCACTTTATACACGTACATTTTTCCGTTCGTACTCTGTCGTGAAGAGGCGAAATAGGCATTTTGATCCAAGGAATCGACCACATACAACAGATCGTTATCCGGTGAAGAAATGGCAAAATCCATGTTTTCCGGAGCGCCGAACGTATTCGTTTCTGCGTCATAGGGTGCGCGAAAAACATCGTAACCGCCCATCGAATTATGTCCTTTCGAACAGAAATACAAATAGTTTCCATTCGGATGCATGTACGGAAAATCTTCATCGTACGGTGTGTTCACATTTCCTTGGACTTTTTGAGGCAAAGACCAGGAACCATCCGGTAGCTTGTTGCGGACGTAAATATCTTTGTTTCCGTTGTCGTCGTCGCCGTAAGACGCGTAGAACACCTTTTTGGTATTTGCCGGAAAATGGATGAGCGGAGTGTGATTCTTTTTCTTATCGGTTTTAGACTGAAAATTTGCTGCTACAATGATTTCCCCACCGATATTTCGCAAATCGTAGATTCGGAAGAAATTCGCCAATTCGATCTCCTTCTTTTCCAGAACGATCAAATCGGTGATCGTGGTTAGCAAGCGCTTTCCATTCTGACACATCTCGATCTGCCGGTTCACGTCAAAAGCAGCTTGAATCTTGGAACCTGCTTTTTGTTTGTAGAGCTCGTAATTTCGGATTGCTTCGTTGAACTGATAATTCAAATGATGTGCTTTCCCCAGGAAATAATACGCTTGCACATCTATCGCCGGATCGGTAACAGCATAATTCAAATACTTGAAAGCATCCTGTTTTTTATACGAATTGAATAAGAGACAGGTACCGTATCTGTAATTGTACTCGTGTGACCGCGGGCTGAGTGCCAACAGGCGCAAATACAAGGGAGTGGCCTCCACGTATTTCTCAGATTCGAATAATTTGTCCGCCGTAGTTTTGATCTCTGCCTCTGTTTCTTGCGCAAAAGTTCCAAAGGCCGTTATACCTAACAGCAGAAACAGTGTGATGCATCTGTACAAGAATTCCTTCAAAGTGAAGCAGTTGAAAATGTAGTAGTGATACGGTTAACGCTTAAAAAGGTTCATTTTATTTTCGCTACCTTCCAGCAATCTCTTGATATTCTTGCGATGTGCAACGATCACTACCGCAGCCAATAAGGAACCACAAACCGGCAAGGCGTACGTTTTGATCGGGAATGCAAACCACAGGAGTACCGCAAAGGCCAAAGCAGCAACGATAGAACCAAGCGAAACGTATTTACTAACGATGAAAACAAACAAGAAAATTCCCAAGCAAATAGCAGCAGCCAGCGGTTGAAGTCCAACGACCACACCCAAGGAAGTCGCCACGCCTTTTCCCCCTTTGAATCCGGCAAAGATTGGAAAAACATGTCCCAATACCGCCAAGAAAGCAGCGGCGATCTGTACATGTGTCAATTCCGCATCTGTAAAATTGTAATCCAACAGGAAATACGGCAACAAGGCCGCGATGATCCCTTTGGCAACGTCAATTCCCAAAACCACGCGACCCGCTTTTTTACCCAATACCCGAAAGGTGTTGGTAGCACCGGCATTCTTGCTGCCGTGTTCACGCACGTCAATACCGTACTTGGCCTTCCCCACCCAAACTGCTGTGGGGATCGACCCTAAAAAATACGCTGGCAGCGCAGCCAAAAAATCTATATAATGCATTAGTTGAAAACGCTGTTTAGTTTTGCTAAAAATACACTATTCGTAGCAATCTGGTATAGGAAATCCTTGGTTTTTCGCTTATCCTCTTTCAAAGCAGAGATCGGCGCCGACAATTCACTGTCGCTGGTAATGATGTTTAACACACCATCTTTTTTCACCATGGAATAATCCAACAAATAATCCGGTCCGCCCGGAACCTGCATATTGATGGCGAAATGATCCCCATTTTGCGAATAGATCTGCTCGAAGAACGCACGACATACCACTTGGCGCATCACCGGTTTTCCATACAAGTTCACAATAGCTGCACCCTCCACACTGGACATCAATCCTTTTTGGTCCTTGCTGTTCGGAATTGACTTCAAACGAACGCCAGTCACAACAATGGATTTCTCGAAAGCATCCGGAACACGCTTGATCTTTTTGGTTTCTGAAAGCGTGTACTCTTCCTTCAATTTATCCGCCGTTTTTTGATCCGACCAATTCAATAAGGCTTGTTCGATCGTTGTGGTACTGAATTCAAGTGGTTTCGAACCTTCATAAGCCACAATGCGCTCTGCCACGTTTTCCCACGGACCTTTATCCATCGGTAAGTTGAAACGCATAGTCGTGTTCAAGGTCGTTTCTCCCGAGGCTTGATCGTAATTCACCGTTCCCACCGCGTCTACCGTTACATCGCCGTAATCCATTCCCAGCGTCAACACACCATCTCCGTTCAACGAGCACGTTTGTGTATGCAAAGCCAAGAAATTTCCGGCTGCATTGCGATTGATCAACTTTTCTTTCGGAGCGATCTGGAATTCATTTGCTGCAAAGTCATACTGCAACAAACCGCTGGCCGTGATCAACTTCGGATCGTTTCCATCCTCTAAAACCGATAAGAAGGCCGGATACAAACGAATGGAATCCTTCGTACGGGAATCGCGCCAAACGATCCCTGCCGCCAATGCTTGTCCGTCGAGTGATTTCATATTCTCCGATACCGGGATCTGAATATTCTTCGGGTCGATCTCCGCCGTAAACGACATCCAACTTTTCGCAAACTTCTCACAATCGTGGTTGATACGCGTTGCACCGGAGAAATAGATCAACGGATTCGCTGCTTTGATATCGATCTTCCCGTAATAGTCGAACTGCTTACTCAATTTGAAGTTCGCATCGTTCTTGATCGAACCTTTCGCGAAAGTCTGGTAACTGGAATCGACTGTGATCTCGTCCATCGTGATCAACGATTTCGTGGAGTCGGCATCGTAGTAAGGATACATTCCTTTTGCCTTAAACTTGCGGCGTGCTTCGATCTCTGTAGTAGCACTCACGAACGTGTGGTACTTGGTGATGTAATTTGCCACAATCCGTGAATTCTCTAACGGATCCATTTGTGCTTTCTTGCGAATCACCACTTTCATGCTATCCGGATAGATGCGCGCATCCGCCACATCGATGAATTCCGTTTTGGAACAGTAGATCGTTTTTTCGCGCATGGAGAAGTTCGCCTTCGGTGCACGGAACTGCAAAGAATCCTGTTTTGGATGGATCGAGAAGAAGTTTGGTCCTACTAAATCCAAATCTGAATTGATGGAAATATCATTCGCTTTTTGTTTTGACGACAATTCCACCTCATCCCGGTCCATCAACCACGTGAAAATATCCATTTTACACACATACTGATTCACCGGGAAAGTAATCGTAGATTCACCATTATTCGATTTGAATTCGCCCTTGCGATCCTTGAAGGAAACATGTGAGGTTACATTATCGGTCTTGAAAGCCAACGGATCTTCCCCTTCTTCCTGGAAGGTGTTTTTCAAGTTGAAAATGGAGGTGTCGGCATCAATATCCCAGCGTTTGTACTTGAAATTATCCGAACCTAGATTGGCTTTTTGGAAATTCATGATCCCACTTCCTGTCATTCCCGTTGGCTGAACAATGGCCGTTCCTTTCAATTTCGCTTCTCCTTTGAAGAAAACAAGTTCGTTTTTCGGGGTGGACATGGCTTTTAAAACGTTCTTTTTCGGCACATAGGTTACATAGGCCTCCGGACAACTTACATCCGGGAATTGCACGCCGATCTCTATCGGTTTATTGCTGAAATCCGCATATCCAACCGTGGAATCCGGTAAGAAAGTAAACAGTTTCGATATGGAAGTCGACTGTACGAAATCAATCTTTCCGGCTCCTTGTAAACCGTTATTTGACAGTACGATCGAATTGTCGTATTTGGCTTTTGTGCCATAGAATGTGTAACCACCCGTTGGAGATTTGGTGCTGAAACCGAAGGAATAATCTCCCATGATCTTCAAAGAATCCTTGAATACCGGGAAAATTCCGGCAGAGGTCAACTCCCCTTTCAAACGCAGATGTTTTTCTTTGAAATTATCCAGGGAATCCAATTCGAATGGATCACACGTGAAATAGAAACGCGTAGAATCGTATGCTCCTTTGTAGATTGCACGGTCGTTGTAGTACACTTTCGTAGGCTTGGTAGATTTCAACACCGGGAACTTGTGGATCGCTTTGTTGTTTCCGGAACGGTTGTTCGGATCGTCCACCAGGATCTCACCCACAACGCCATGGATAGATGACGACATCAAGATTGGTTTTTGTCCATCCTCTTCGCGCATTGGTCGCACTTTCAACGTTGTCTTCTTCGTTTCGATCAAGTTGATCTTGTTTGCCTTATAATTGTAATTCGCGATCACTGTTTGCGTTTGCACTTTTCCGGCATTTGCCCAACCCGAAAAATCGAAGTCGCGGTTCTGTTTTACAGTTACTTTCGCTTGATCCGGCAATACAAACGTGGATTGCGCATCCGAGATCACTACCTGATCCACGGCATTCAATTTCATTTCCAGACTGGACAAGCTCACGACACCAAAATTGCGCATCATACGACGCTCTTCGGTTTGCTTGCGGTACAATTTGTCTAGATCTTGCAATTTCGGTTCATTCTTCAATTGCTCCTCCGTCACTCCTTCCAAGCGCTTCGGACGCATATCGGATACGAACATCAAGTTGTCGTAATCGATCTTACCACTACGCGCCTTGATAAAGGTTTCCATTTTCGCATTCACACGAATGATCTTGGATTCTGTATCGTAGCTCAAGAACCCGTAGCCTGCTAACTCGAGTAAAAGCGATTTGGATTGCTCGATCGTTTTACCCAGCGCAGTTGCCGCTTTTCCTTCGTCGATCACATATTCGTCGTATTTGTAGCAATAGTTCCAAATGGCTGCCAAGGGATGTACTTGTTCCAGACCTTGCAAACGATCATAGAGGCGACCATCGTAAAAGTTTCGCGATTCGAAGCGCGCAATGCGTTGTTCCTGTCCTACTTCGATCCCGTAAGTCAATAACAAATCTCCGGTGGTGCGTTTCCAGGTCACTTTCGGAACATACCAATCCAACTGGTGATACGAATCAGAGAACGGAGCCATGGAAACACCCGTTTTTCCACGTGCCAGTTCTACCAAATTGGAATCTTTGAAGAACGTGAAATCCAACCCGGGATGAAACACCGAATCCTTTTCACCGATGCGCATGTTAATGCTCGCATTGTAGGAATGAATCTTCGTTGGAGCGATATTGAACAATTGCGATTGCGCCATAATGAACGGTTTCGCATTGCGATAGATCGTCAACGTTGCCGGATCCTTGGGAGAACCCAATCCGATCAAACTGGCACCTTGGAGCGAAAACCCTCCGGAATAATCCATTTCTTCCCGCAAATTCTTGATAGTCAATTTCTTTTCGTAGGATATGAATTCCGGGAAGATCTTATCCACTTCACGGGTGATGCGCGATGCACGTTCGTTCAACTTACCCATCACTTTTTTACCCGGAAAATACGGCGAAGTCAACAAAACCGAATCTGCACCAAAACCAGATGTTTTCATGTTGATCTCCAAACGATTCAGCTCTGCATAGGTTTCGGTTGGCGACAATTTGACCTTTTCCCAAGTCACTTTTCCGCCTTTTCCTTCCCATTTTTTCAAGATCATATCGTAAACTCCACCAGTATTGTACACCACGATAGAATCCAAGAAACGGGGATCGTTCTTACCGCGATCCTTATCCGGGAAACCGCATACCAAGCGTCCATTTGTCAAACGCATGAATGGTTTGTCCGTAAATTCAAAGGCATAGGTACCATAAAAATACCATTCCGTATTCGACGATTCAGCGATCAAGTTTTTGGAGAAGAATCCTGCAGAAAGCTCAATGAAATCAGCAAATTTCTTGATATTTCGGGCGTCGAGCAATTTATCGATCGAACTGTGCCAGGCCGTATAGGATGCTTCCGGTTGTTTGTTCTTGATGAAACTGTACACGGAAAACACGTAGTTGTAGATCTCCGGATACGGTTTTAGCTTCTTGCTTTCCATGAGGTTGCAGGTGGCCACCATTTGCTTGAAATACGCATCCGGAAAGGTGTTCAATTCGACCAAGCTCACTTGCAGTTCCTCTTTGATGAAATCCTTTTGTTCTTTCGACAAGTACTCACTGGTCAAACTTTGGAAAGTTTTCACGAATTCCTTTTTATCGGATGGATAAGACTGTCCGAACACCCCAAAGGTGCTCAACAACAAGGCAAAAAGTAAAACGCTTTTTTTCATAGATCAGTTTTTTATCAATTTCATAGCTGCCCAAGTTTCTTTTTCACGAACCTCGCGTAGCTCAAAGCCAACCGCTTCAGCAGCAGCCGTTAGTTCCTCTACATCAGAAGCAAAAAAACCGGAAAGAAACAACAGCGTTCCCGGTTCACTCAATGCTGCATAATGCGGCAAATGTGCTTTCAAAACATTTTTATTGATGTTCGCCAGGATAAGACCAAATTTCGAACCAAAAGCGACATCCACATCGCCTTCCAGTGCTTTGATCTCCTTACAATGATTGCGTTCCGCATTTTCGGCCGTATTTTCAACGCTCCAGGGTTCGATATCCACCGCCAAGATATTCTTTGCACCTAATTTTTCAGCGAGAATAGCCAAAACACCGGTTCCTGTTCCCATATCGAGTACAGAATCGGGCATGTGTGGTTCGTCCAATAAATACTGACTCATCAAAAACGTCGTTTGATGGTGACCAGTTCCAAAGGACATTTGGGGCTGAATGATGATCTTCAGCGGATTAGAAAATGCGTAGAGATCATGGAACGGTGCCAAGATCACACAGCGCTCATCCACCAAAACCGGTTCAAAATCTGCCTCCCACTGGGCATTCCAGTTCTGATGCGGGATCTTAACGATCTCGAAGCTGCTTTCCAGATCCGGATTGTTATTCATGCTGGTTTCCTCCAGTAAAGCCGGAATATTTCCAATCGTTTCCGGTGCGTATGCCTTGATCCCTGAATCGGTTTCAATAAAGCTTTCAAAGCCCAAGTCGGCCAATTCTGCAATAAGAATCTCTGCCCACGGATCACGCGGCTTAAGTTCGATGTTCAATTCTAAATAGTCCATGTTTCTTCGGCTACCAATACACTAAAATCTGCGATCTTCAGCGAGGCACCGCCAATCAGACCACCATCTACATTTGGGCAGGCGAATAACGCTTTTGCATTGCTCGGGTTACAACTTCCGCCGTACAAAATACTGATCTGTTCGGCAATTTCTTGAGAATAGCGTGCCGCTAACCAAGAACGTATAGCTGCATGCATTTCCTCAGCTTGTTCCGTTGAAGCGGTCAATCCGGTACCGATGGCCCAAACAGGTTCGTATGCGATGACCGTTTTTACGATCTCTTCGGCAGAGAGGTGAAATAAACTTTCTTCCAATTGCTCTTTGACCATCGCCTGGTGTCCACCCACTTCGCGTACTTCCAATGGTTCACCACAACAGAAAAAAGGAGTCAATCCATGCGCCAGAGCAGCATCTACCTTTTCTTTTAGGAATGCGTGATCTTCTTGGAACAACATGCGTCGTTCTGAATGACCAACCAAGACTGCCCGAACACCGGAAGACGCCAATTGTTGCATGCTCACCTCGCCGGTAAACGCACCAGAAGCAACAGGATAACCATTTTGGGCGCCCACCACTAGTTGATCATCAGCCATTTGCAAACACGATTCAATGTACAACATAGTCGGAAAAACAGCTACCTCCACATGTTCTGCCGAAACAAGTTTGTTCACTCCTTCTATAAGTGCTCTTGCCTCTGCCGAGGACAGGTTCATTTTCCAATTTCCCGCAACGATCTTTTTTCGTGTATTCATCTTCATATTCTACATTACACACCCACAATAAGCAGGGTGCTGATCAAACCAATTAAAAACAACAAGGAACCGTAATGATTCCCAAAAATCTTTCCTCCTGCCCGATAGATCCACAAAGAACCGATCAATGCAATACAACCGATCAACAAGTAGCTGAATGTTCCAGCCAGAAAACTCAAAACACCCAGTAGGATCAACGCGATCGGTAACATGCGCCAATTTTGCTTTACGGTATTCGGAGAAAGCGATCGCCAACTCAATATGACCCACAAGATGACAATGAATTCCAGTAAATGCATCTGCAACTGCTCACCTTCATTCAGTGCTTGGGCGCGACCGGAATCCATTTTTAGGGAAACTGGTGAAACATAGCGCGGACATCGCACTGCGCTCAACTCCTCTATCGAATAGGTATCGGCGGTTTTTTCCACAACGCGAATATCCTTGCGCAGTTTATCTAATCGAACAAGGCGCTGCGCGGTGGTATCGGAAGCTTGATAAACATTTAAATCCGTATAATGATGATTTTCTACACACACCACCGACTCCCAGCTTGCCAAGAACTGCACCAAGAGGGCAAATCCGAGCAATAGCCACATCCAGCGCAACTTGCCACCGATCACGAGCATGACACCTCCGGCAAAAAATAAGACGATCGTCATGACATATAAGCCATCTGCGATGTAGGTAAAACCTTCCAATGAAAAACTGGTCCAACCCACCAACTCTTTGATGCGGTATGCAAAAACGTCATCGTAAAAGTGTTCACGAATGATATGTGTTCCGGTTTTTCCAAATGGGATCATGACCAGCGCTTGAAAGATCAAAAAAGTACCTAAGATCAATCTTCCAATTGTAGCATGCATTAATTTCCCTTTGAACAGGGCTGCGCCTATCGCGCCAAGGACCGCAAGAACAACTCCCACGATCAAGATCAGCGTACGATAATCTGCAAACCAACCATTTTGGGAAATATACACCAAGGCGTACCCCGAAAAACTCAAACACACAAATAAGATGTTTAACACGAGGGAATACCCGGCTATGGATCTGTCTTGGTACAGCATATCAGAATTGCAAATGGATCAGCGCAAAAACCGAGTAATTCAAAATATCGAAGTAATTGCCATCCACTCCTTCTGAAATCAAGGTCTTACCCTTATTATCTTCGATCTGTTTGATGCGCAACAACTTGATCAGGATCATATCCGTCAAGGAACTCACCCGCATATCGCGCCACGCTTCACCGTAGTCGTGATTTTTCTTTTCCATGAGGGCAACGGCTTCCGCAATGACTTCGTCGTACCACTTCACCGCCTCAGTCTCCGTTAACTCCAAGGGAAGTTCTTTCGGTGCACGCAACTGGATCAAGGCCATGACGCAATAGTTGACCATGGCACCAAATTCTCCTTCGATGCTCTCACCCACCTTGTTCTCGCCCGTTTCTTGAATGGTACGAATGCGGTTTGCTTTGATGAAGATCTGATCGGTCAGTGAGGCCGGACGTGCAATACGCCACGACGTACCGTAATCTTTCGTTTTTTTGAGAAAAATTTCACGACAAGCGTGTATGATTTGTTGATATTGTTCCGAAGTTTGTCCCATGGGAGCTGGTATCGCAAATTTAAGGGTTGAAGATACGATTTTTCACCGGAAGCGGGTATTGAATTGCCGCGGGAAGTTATTAACTATTGACCGTCCCTGGATCATGGGCATTGTCAATTGCACGCCCGATTCGTTCTATGCCTCTAGCCGATGGTCTGAAGAGGATCGGCTGAAAAATGGTATTGATAAACACGTATTGGAAGGAGCAGACATCTTGGATCTGGGCGCGTATTCGAGTAGAGCTCAGGCAGTCGATGTTTCTGAAAACGAAGAAATTGAACGTCTCACACCTGCTTTGGAATACATTCGACAAACCTATCCAAATATGCCGATCAGTGTGGATACTTTCCGCAGCAAGGTAGCGCGTTTTGCCATCGAGCACGGCGCACATATCGTCAATGATATTTCAGGTGGACAATTGGATCCGGAGATGTTCAAAACTGTCGGAGAATTAAACGTACCCATGATCTTGATGCACATGCGCGGAACTCCTCAAAACATGCAGTCGTTAACGCAATACAACAACATCTTTTCGGAGGTAGGTCACTATTTCTCTGAACGAATAGCGCTGGCCAGAGACGCGGGAGTTACGGATATCATTTTGGATCCGGGATTTGGCTTTGCTAAAGATTTAGACCAGAATTACGAACTTTTTAGCACGATCCATATGCTTCGTGTTTTCGATCTTCCCGTTTTGGTCGGTATCAGCAGAAAATCCATGATCTACAAAGCTCTTGGATCATCGCCGGAAGCAAGTTTGAATGGAACAACAGCCTTACATGCCTGGGCTTTACAACAAGGTGCGTCCATTTTGCGTGTGCATGATGTACGAGAGGCAAAAGAAACCGTCGAGCTCTTTAAACGACTTTCGAATAGTTAGCTTTTTCTACCGGATACGCATTCATCACAGCTGATCCGCTGGCAATCTGCAATTGGTTTTGATTGGTGATCGTACATTCGACGAACAACAAGGATTTTCCGGATTTCACAACGCGGGCAACAGCTGTCAGGTGATCGTTATTCAAAGCCGGGCGCATATAATTGATCGTGATCGAAACGGTTGAAACGATCTTTCCTGACGAACACACTTGGGATAAAGCTGCGACACCCAAGGCCGCATCCATGAGCGAAGCTACTGATCCACCGTGAGCGGCGAATGGCGTGGCCAAATGCAAGTCTTTGATCGTCATTTCGTACTGAACCTCCCCGGCTTTCGGAATTGCGAAATCCATTCCAAGTAAGCGACCATATTCGTTCCAAGCTATATATTGTTGAATCAACTCGTTATGCTTCAGATCTTCCATTATTCAGGCAGTTTTACGCCGTTTGCTTCAAATTCTTGATAAACCCGTTTGTTCAAATCAAAATAAACAGGCCAGAAATCCTCTGTTTTCACCCAGGCACGCACCACGATCTTCACGTGATCTTCGGCCATGGTTCCCAAGGCTATGAGCGGTTCCGGTTGTTTCAATATTCGTTTTTCTTCAGCCAGGAATTGTTGCAACAACACGTTGGCTTTGGCGTAATCAGCGCCGTAATTGATGATAAACTCCCAATCAACCCGTCGCTTTTTCTCGCGGGTATAGTTGGTAATCGGACCATTTGCCAGGGGACCATTTGGGATCACCACCATTTTATTATCCGCAGTAAACATATATGTGTAAAAGATCTGGATCTCGGAAACTTTCCCTTGGTAGCCCTGTGCAGTAACGGTATCGCCAACTTTGAACGGTTTGAACAACAAGATCATCACTCCTCCAGCAAAATTGGAAAGTGTTCCGCTAAATGCCATACCAATCGCCAAACCTGCAGCTCCCAGAATAGTCAGGAAAGAGGTCATTTGAACTCCCACCTGCGTAATTGCGGTCACCACGATCAGTACTTTGAGCAGAATGGTCACCAAACTTGACAAGAAGGTAACCAATCCCGCATCCGTCTTACTTTTCGTCAGAATATTGCGAATGGCTTTTCCCGACCACTTGGCCAACCACCATCCCACAACGAGGATGATGATCGCGAATACCAAATTGGTACCGGTACGCACCAACCATTGCTTTCCTTCATCTAAACTAAATCCGAAGATCTGCTGAAACTTTTCTGCGAAAGCCGATAACTTGAGTACCATGTGTTAAGCGATTATGGGAATTTTGGGAATTGTTGGAAGTTTGGTTCTCTTTTCTCTAAAAATGCGCGTTTTCCTTCTTGCGCTTCTTCCATCAAGTAATACATCAAGGTTGCATCACCGGCAAATTCCATCAAACCGCGTTGTCCATCCAATTCGGCATTTAAACCGCGCTTGATCATACGCACAGCTAACGGTGAACGCTTCATGATCGTCTGACACCATTCTACGGTAGTATCCTCCAGATCTTTCAACGGAACCACTTTGTTCACCAT
Organism: uncultured Fluviicola sp.; assembly: GCA_964427665.1. Lineage (GTDB taxonomy): Bacteria > Bacteroidota > Bacteroidia > Flavobacteriales_D > Crocinitomicaceae > Fluviicola. The sequence continues at coordinate 15,440 of CAYRVL010000026.1, forward strand.
ACCCATTTTTTCTGCTTCTTCAGCCGTATACTGATTGCACAAGAACCAAATCTCGCGTGCTTTTTTCTGTCCAACATGACTCGCCAGGAACGACGAACCAAATCCGGCATCAAAACTACCTACTTTCGGACCTGTTTGTCCAAATCGCGCATTTTCCGAAGCGATAGTCAAGTCACAAACTACGTGCAACACGTGACCACCACCGATCGCGTAACCATTTACCATAGCGATCACCGGTTTCGGCAAGGCACGGATCGCTTTATGCACATCCAACACGTTCAAACGCGGAACACCGTTTTCGGAAATGTATCCACCTACACCTTTCACGTTTTGATCACCTCCGGAACAAAATGCCTTGTCCCCTTCTCCGGTCAGCACAACGACTCCGATATCCTGACGTTCGCGACAAATTTCCAACGCATCCAGGATCTCCATATTGGTTTCCGGACGAAATGCATTGTAAACGCGCGGTCTATTGATGGTGATCTTTCCGATCCCCTCAAAAAACTCGAATTTGATATCTGTGTACGATTTAATGGATGTCCAATTGCGTGTTGCCATAGTTTAAACTTATTTGAAGTGCAAAAATAAACAAAAGCGTGCTTCCAACGATGGAAACTTCGCCTTCTCTTAGTCTTTGCGCAAGAACTTTTTCACAAGTGTTTTGAGCAGAAAAACCAAACTGAAACGATGCAATTTACCGCCCCGATCCAAAAAGTTACGGGTGAATGCGCGCACGGCACCCAAAGGAACGGATACGATCGCCAGGTCGTCGTAGTGATAAACCTGTGCTATTCCCGATTTTTTCAGGTCGTTTTCATAGGCCTGCAGATCTGTAAGAATTCCGATTTTCTTCGCGTGAAATAAACACAGTCGCGATTCGATCTTCCCGTCTTTTTCGATCTGCATGTTCCAGCGCTGATAGCTGCGGTAGTTCACATTCCACCCTTCTTCCAGGTAATGTATGAACGTGAAGGAATGATCGAAATCCACATCCAGAATGAGCATTTTTGCTTGTGCGCGCTCCAAAAAACCAAAGACGCTGTTCGTTCCAAAAGTGCTTACATCGGTTAAATCGAGTAAGTCTTGCGCCCCTTTTCCCCAAACAAAAACAGAATGTAAGGGATCCGTTGTACGCACAAAATCTTTGCGCCGCATCACGCGATTCGACAAAGCGCCGGTAGTTGGTTTATCCGTTTTCCAATGAAAAGTTTCTCCGGATTTCAAATGATCGGTATAGGCGGGAATGATCAGTGTTCCTTCCGTCAAAATCGTTTGAAAAGCTTCAATGAAACGGTCTGCCGAAAAGGCTTCCCCTTCCTTGCGTGCTACAAGCGCCAAACGTGTAATGTCACTGGCTAAAAAGACCGTATCGTCGGACTTTAGTCCCAATTGGGCCGGCAAGTCATAAACAGAACCTTGAAGAGGGATCGCCTGCATGCAACGAATATACAATTTAGTTTTCGGCAGACAATTTGGGTTGGATCAGTTTATCCGTAGATACTTGGAAGAAGTGCATCTCCAAACCTTTCGACAGCACGTAAAAATCTTCCTGTACTTTTCGGATCTGACCATACTCCAGCGGAACCACACAGACGCCTTTACTATTGTAAATGCCGTATTTGGCACCGATTGAAACGAGGTAATGCTGCTTGTCCAGTTTTTTGATCGTTGTATGCTGCAAAGGAATTACAACCTGCCCTTTCGCATTGATCGCTCCACGTAAGGTCAACATTTGTACGATTCCCAATCCATCCGAGAATGATTCCGCATATTCATAGCTTGCCGGAAGCACCCATTTGTTGGAAAGATCAATGAATCCCCATTTACCGCCTTTTTCAACGGCTGTGAGCGAGGACGGCGTAGACATGGACGTATACTGAAACGGAACGGTCACTTTTCCTTGCCGATCGATGATCCCGAATTTTCCGGATTTCTTCACTTTGGCCAAGTTACCATTGAATGCGCCTTCCGCTTCTACATTGGTGAAATCGTCATAGATACTTGGAATGACCATCTTGCCCACCTTGTCGATATAGCCCACTTTTCCGTCATACACGAACACGGCACGATCTTGCTGCAAGGTTCCAACAGCGTCAGCGATCAGATTCTCCAGTATTTTGCCGTCATAGCGCATGAAACGCACCAATTCATCCGCTTCGAAATACAACAGCGAATCCGAAAACAACTGCACGCTCTCGTGCTCCGGACGCACCACGTATGCCCCATACGTATCGATAAATCCATCCAAACCTTGGAACGTGACCTTTGCCAAACCATTCTGGAACGAAAATGCTTCGTCGTATTGCGGTGCGATGCGTTGAAAGCCAAAGCCGTCGTAATAGCCATACAAGGAATCTTTTTGCGCGTAGATCAAGCCTTCCGTAAACGATCCCAGATCCTTGAATTCCGGTTTGATCAAAAAAGTTCCTGATCGATCGATGATTCCGTAGCGGTCATGCATCATTACGACAGCTCTTCCCGATTCAAATTCGTTGGCACTTTCAAACTGGAAATCGATGACCGCTTCGTTTGCTTTATTTACATAACCATATTTTCCATTCTTTTCTGCCCAGGCCAATCCTTCTTTGAAAAAACCAACAGCTGAGTATTGGTGCGGGATCACAACGTTTCCTTCCAGATCCATCCAACCGAACAATCCATCCTGTTTGTAAGGCAACAAGATCTTTTCACTGAGTTCTGTGTCGCGATCCAACTCCTCCAAATACGGATACTCCGGATAGGTCACCCGAAACTGCTCCAAACGCGCCTTGGAATAATCGGTCATGTACAATTGATACAATTTCCTCCACGCTGCCGACACATTCCGATTTTTGGGAAAGGCTTGAATGAATGCGGCGTAATCTTCCACGCGATTTCGCTGCGTAGAAAGTCGGTAAATGTGATCTTGCGCATCCGTTACGTATGGATTCTCCGGAAATTGTTTTTCAAAATTGATGTAGGAACTCAAGACCTCCGGGGTGGTTTGCTCGCGGTATTGCAAGCGATAGTACTCCGTTTGTGCTGGTGTAGCCAAGGGACTCTCTGGATATTTTCGCAAAAATTCCGCAAAAGCCGCCGCAGTTTTTTTCGTCGTGGCTCCTGTATAAGCCAGGGAATCGCGTAGTTCGATGGCACGCGGAACTTCTTTCGCCCACGGATGAGTTTGTTGAAAACGGTGCATTCCCAATTCGTTCATCTGTTGCAATTCCAACTGAAAAAACGCTGAGGAAATCAGTCCACGCAGTGAATCGATCGCCGGATAATCGCAGCCATGTTTCTTCCACTTGTTCTTGAGTTTCTCTTTCGTAGCAGAATACGTAACAACCGATCTTTGGACACAAGCAAACGCAGAATCCAATTGATGAAATGGATTATCGGTTCGGGAATAGATCACTGCCAGTCCGAAGTTGGCTGCTGCCGGCATTTTTTTCTTATTTTTCTCGAACAAGCGCTTGGCCTCGAAGTAATTGTAGCTTTTTAATGCATCGAACGCCTTGTCGATCGAAGCGGCGTATCCGATCGTGGCACTGAATGCTGTTAGGATCAAGAAAGAAAACAAGATCTTCATACTGCAAAAATAAGGGGGCAGATTTAAATGGTGAACACGCGAGTCGTTAATTTACTACAAAGTATCAACAAAAAAAGGTCTCCCAACCGGAAGACCTTTCGTATCTCAAATCGCGAACGATTATTTTTTGAATTTACCGTAACGATTGTTGAATTTATCGATACGACCAGCAGTATCCACGAACTGAACGATCCCTGTAAAGAATGGGTGAGATTTGTGAGAGATATCCAATTTAACCAAAGGATACTCATTTCCATCCTCCCATTTTACTGTTTCGTTTGAAGTAGCGGAAGAATGACACAAAAATGAATATTCGTTTGTCATGTCTTTAAACACTACCAATCTGTAATCTTCTGGGTGAATACCTGCTTTCATATTTCGTTTTACTTTTGTTCTGTTTTCAAAAATCGGAATGCAAAAATAGAACAAGTTTTTTAAATAACAAGGTAATTTGACAAAATACTTAGTGAATCAAAACACTTTTTATCATTCGCGCTGCATTTGAGGTCACAACCAACTGATAAACACCCGATTTCAAACCACTCACATCCACCAGGTCACTTACATTTTGCCATGATTTCATCAACTTACCATCCACGGAATACAACTCAATGACATTCACATCCGATAAACCTGTGAGATGCAACAAGCCGGTGGTTGGATTCGGATAGATCTCCAAATCAGCTAAAAACTCCGCTGTAGACGCGTAACAAGCCGGCGAACAGAAAGTCACTGAAGAACCGATTGTCCCGAAGTTGATGTCTAATCCGGAAGCACCATTGTCACAGATATTCAAGGTTCCCGCAATCGCCCCCACATTGGTGGAGGTACCTCCGATACAGATTGTTCCAGATCCGTTCAAGTCGTCTGAGATTCCAAAATCCTGGTCAACACCAACAACCCCATCAATCGTTGCCGTTGCCGCTCCACCCAAGGTATCACCGGAATAGAAAGATCCGTGACAATCCAATTGCGACCCGGTTCCAATCGTTAGATTTTCAGTATTGTAGAAATTCCCTGACGTAATGATGTAGGTTTGATTAAAAATGCTCGTCCCGTTGCTTCCAAATGCTGTCAACCAAAAATTTCCTCCGGAACTGTTTAGTGAACCGGTTACGCCCAACGAATCCAGATCCATCGTCCCGCTATTATTCAACTGACCTTGGATCAGGACATTTCCACTTTGCCAAACACCTTGATTTGTTAGGTTTCCATCGATCAGCACACTATCGATCTGACCTACTGTAGCCAAATTATTCCCGATACTGTTCGGACCCAAATAAAACGCATTTCGAACGATCATGGTTCCGGAATTGGACATGCTCGCCTGATTCGTAATGCTCACATTGTCCATATCAAACCAAGCATTTGCTTGAATGGTTAAAGCCGTGTTTACCTGATCGAACAAGATCGAGCGCGAGCCGGATTGAACGAAAGAGGCTCCGGAATTCACGGTGATCGAACCGCCGGCATTGACCAACCAGTTCACATCCATGATCACATCGTGGTTGATCACAATGTCGTCATCTGCCGTTGGAAAACACAAACAATCCCAGATCAGCGGATTGCTGGCATTCCCGTTTTGGGTAGAAGTGATGGTCTGTTGTGCAAACAAGCCAACAGGTGTAAGTAGTAGTACGAGTAGTGTTTTTTTCATAGTGTTTTAATTTCAATAATTCCTTTTTCAAGTCCACAAAGACCATTTACTGCTTAATCATCTTACTTTTCTCCCTGCGCTAACGCTTGGTCTTCACGAGTGGTACTCGTTCTTTCCGCAAAAGAAAAGTAAACAAAAGAAAACTCGACGCTGTTTGTCCGTCAATACACTCCATTTGTGAAATAGCGACCGCTTCAGTGATCTCTTCCTCATTCGTCAGAGCTTCTTCACGGTGCCCGCATTTCACTGCATTTCGTTTTTTCCGTACAAAAGGCGTCACCCTTCTCTCTCTAATCTCGTTGATTTTAACTAGTTCCGAAACCACCGAAATTTATAACGAATTTACGTTTTTAGTCATATAAAAACCAAGAATCAAAATAAAGCTGCCCGAGTTTCGTTAATTTTACCACGATGAAATCAACACGTGTATTATTTCTGCTTTTTCTGGTGCTCCTCTCGGTGCTTTCATTGAATACGGGATGCAAAAAGATCAAAGGAAAAGCTGCCGGAAATTTGGAGTTTTCGGTGGATACATTGGTGTTTGATACGGTTTTCACGACCATTGGATCAACAACCCAGCAATTCAAATTGTATAACCGCGACAAGCGACCTATCGTGATCGACGAAGTGCAATTGATGGGTGGAGAAAATTCGCCGTTTCGTTTTAACCTGGATGGCTTGATCGGAACCACGCTTTCAGATATCGAAGTTCCCGGTGGAGATTCCCTGTTCTGTTTCGTGGAAGTTACCTTGGATATCAACGGACAAAACCTGCCGATGGTAGTGGAAGACAGCATTCGTTTTCGCACGAACGGCGCCGATCAATATGTAAAACTAGCCGTGTGGGGACAAGACATGTATTTCCATTATTCCAATTTTCAAGCAGGAATTTTGGATACGAATGAAGGTACCTGGCCGAATGATAAACCTCACGTGATCTACGGAGCTGCCATCATCGATTCTGCCAAAACCCTGAACATTCAGGCTGGGACCGACATTTACCTGCACAAGAGCAGCATTTTGTACAACTACAAAGGAACGCTGAACATGCAGGGAACTGCCACGGATCGGATTACGTTGCAAGGAGATCGCTTGGAGTCGTTTTATGACGACGTAGCCGGTCAATACTATGGCATCTACTTCCACGAAGCGCGCCCGTCTGTGATGGAACACGTTTTCATCAAGAATGCCACTTCCGGAGTTCATGTATTTTCGCGTGATGCTTCCTTTTCAGCGCCAACGGTGACGATGAAAAAAGTAGAGATCCAAAATCCGGCTTCGTATGGCATATTCTTGTTCGATGCCCCATACGTTGTAGCAGAAAACACCTTGGTCTACAGATCAGGAATTCACGCCTTATTGGTGTTGCAAGGTGCGCGATTTGAATTCAATCACTGTAATTTTTTGGGATACGGCGGTGGCGATCTTACCACGCCGGTTGTAGGCATACGCAATTACTACACGGATAATACCGGACTGACCACGATCGGCAGTATTCCTTTGGGACGATTTACGAATTGTGTGATCGATGGTTTTGGTGACCAACAACTGGTTTTTGATACCTTGAGCGGCGCGACTTTGAATTTTGAATTCAACAAAACAGCGATCAAAGCCACGGCGTCCACCAATCCGATGTTTACCAATTGTTATTTCAACCAGTCGCTTTTCTTCTTGAATCCAAATGGAGGGAATTTTAAATTTTCCAACACCAATTCCGCGCTCAGCAACAATGCAAATCCGGCATTTCCAACGTCCGACAATTTGGATCTGGAAGGAAATTTCCGCGGCTCGCCAACCGATATTGGCGTTTACGATATTCCGTAATTATTCTTCCGAACAAGACGACTGATACAAATCCATGTAATCGAAGATTTGCGTGTATGCCTGATCGCGCATGTCGATCTCTAACTTGGTATTATTGCGCACGGCGTCAGTCAGTTGAAATACTTGACACCAATCCGTATCGAATGCTTCTTGCGCTTGAATCACAGCCGCGATCAAATGCAGCGAATAACTGTATGGTTCTTTTTCTTGTGCAACTTTCGACCATTTGGCAGCTTCTTTGACGTCGAAATAATTGTCCATTGCTTTCAGATAGGCCATGCAAATAATGTCGTGCGCAGATCCTTTTTTCAAAACTTTATCAGCCGTTTTCCATTTCTTTTTCTTTCCCAGATACTTTAGAAAGATCGCATGGTTATTCTTCCCGTTGAATTCCCAGCCCAAGGCATTGATCACGGCTAATTTCACCGCAATTGGATTGGATTCGTGGATCAAGTAGTCCATCAACGGTTCGTTCAAACGGCCTTTAGCAAGCAACGCCTGACTCACGATAGCTTCATCCGAGTAGGATTCGGCGAAATACGTAGAAGTCAATGGAGAATCGGCCTGAGCTTGAAAAATAGTTCCAAACAGAAGCGCGAAAGATAGAAGTATTGTTTTCATTGCAGTTGAATTAGGTAGCAATGGTACAAAAAAAAAGAGGCTATCTATACAGACAGCCTCTTTTCGTTATTTAAAATTCGATTACGCAGTTGCGTTCATGTTATCCAACACATCCATTACCCCTTTCACGGCAACAGCGGATTCTTCCAACAATTTGCGCTCATCTGCATTCAAATCCAATTCGATGATGCGCTCGATACCGTTTTTACCAAGGATCACTGGAACTCCCAAGTAGATATCATTCATTCCGTATTCTCCTTGCAACCAAGCACAAACTGGGAATACACGTTTTTGATCGCGGATCACAGCCTCAACCATTTGCGCTGCAGCTGCTCCCGGAGCGTACCATGCAGAAGTACCCAACAATTTCACGATCTCACCACCACCGAATTTCGTGCGTTCGATGATCTCGTTCAATTTTTCTTCGCTGATCAATTCAGTTACAGGAATACCGCCTACAGTTGTGTAACGCGGAAGTGGAACCATTGTATCTCCGTGACCACCCATCAATACTGCTTGGATATCTTTTGGAGAAACATTCAACTCTTCAGCCAAGAATGCACGGTAACGAGCAGTATCCAAGATACCAGCCATACCAAACACTTTCTTCGAATCTACTTTCGCTGTCAAGTATGCACAGTATGTCATTACGTCCAACGGATTGGAAACGATAATGATGATTGCATTCGGTGAATACTTGATAACGTTCTCAGTAACAGTTTTTACGATCCCTGCGTTCGTAGCGATCAAATCATCGCGAGACATCCCCGGTTTGCGTGGCAACCCCGAAGTGATCACAACCACATCCGAATCAGCTGTTTTTGAATAATCGTTCGTAGATCCTACTGTACGAGAGTCGTACAAGTTAATTGGAGCTGTTTGCCACATATCCAACGCTTTTCCTTCAGCGAATCCTTCTTTAATGTCCAACAAAACGATTTCATTGGCAATCTCTCTGTGAGCCAACACATCAGCACATGTTGCACCAACGTTTCCTGCTCCAACTACGGTTACTTTCATTCCTGCTTATTTTTATTGAAATTTCTTCCTAATTTGCGCCCCGAATTTACAAATAATTGTTGGGTAAATCAGTCTTTTTTGTGGATAAATCACATGAATTGTGAATAGTTTCAAAAAATGAGGCAACCTCTCAACAATTCTCTCGTTTTCAAACTGAATCTTGTGCAACACAAATTGGATCTAGACGAAATCATAGCCGGGTGTAAAAAGTCCGACAGGAGGGCCCAGGAAAAATTATTTCGCCTACTCTACGGAAAAATGATGGCAGTTTGCCTGCGTTACATTTCTGATAGGGACTCGGCCCAGGAAGTGTTACAAGAAGGATTCATCAAGGTCTTTGAACATATTAAAGGATACGACAGCAAAGGATCATTTGAAGGTTGGGTGCGACGGATCATGGCGAATTGTGCCATCGATGCTATACGAAAGCAACGAAAAGACACATTACTGACCGATAATGACCGCGACTTTCAACGATCGACCGCTGACGAAGAAGAACTGGAAGATTGGGACATCACCTCGCTCAAAGCAAGCTACGCGATGGAAGCGATCGATAAGCTCACTCCTGCTTACCGCACCGTATTTAACTTGTATGTGATGGAAAACTACACACACAAAGAGATTGCGGAAATGCTCGGTATCAGCGAAGGAACTTCCAAATCCAATTTAGCCAAAGCCAAGATGAATCTACAGAACTATTTGACTAAGAAATTTAATCACATCGCGTCATGAAAGACATGGAACGCATTTTTAAGGAAGCCCTGGACCAACACGAAGTTCCGTATCAGCACGGCGCGTGGGAAGCCATGGCCAAGCGTTTGGACGGCACCACGCCTACTCCATTCTACCGAAAATGGTGGTTTGCAGCTGCCGTTGGAACGGTTTTGGTAAGTTCTTCTACCTACTTCATGCTGCGCGAACAAGCAACAAAAGCGGATCAACAAGCATTTCAAACACAGAGCGCTACGAGTTCGAACCCGCAAACCCAATCCGCAAAAACAACGGTTAACCATACGTCCAACGCAACACAAAATCCCGGTTCTGCCACTGCTCCAAACGCAACAAACGAAGCAGAAAAATCGATTACCGAAACACAAACGTTTGTGGCTAACGAAATTCCAGCGGAACGAACCATTTCTACCGGAACAAACAAACCGACTGACCCGAGCAGTCCAACCGAACATGCAGGAACTCCGCAGAAACCATCTGAAAATCTATCGAATAACCCTAGTTTCTTGGCGCTTTCTGTTCCGGAGCGACTTTGTTTCAACGAAACCTGGGAATTTACAAATCCGAACGATCAGGAAACCGTATATCTGACAACACCGAACGGAAAACAATTGGCAGTAAAACCCGGAAAAACCGTGGAATTAACAGCGAATCAGGAAGGAACGATCGAGGTGATCTCGGGAACTACCAGACAAGAGATCTCTGTATCCAAGTCCAATGCGAAATTGTACATCAACATCGATTCGTATGTGATCTTCGACAACGGGATTCCGACCCTGACATTCAAAGCTTCTGGAAATGAAAACCCAGTGCAATGGGAAACCAGCGCCAAAGGTTACGAAATTCAGCATGGTGACCTGTTGGTGCATCCGTATCAGGACAAACAAGTTACTGCCATTGCACGGACAACCGATATGAATGGCTGCGAGATCGAAGAAAAAACAACGATCCGCATCGAACAAAGCTATAACCTTATGGCTCCGACAGGATTCTATCCGAACGATTTCGATATCCGCAAGAATCGCTTCATGCCGTATGCCTTGACAAAACGCAACACCGCATTTGAAATGATCATTGTAGATCCGAAAAATGGAGGAATCGTGTTCCAAACAAACGACGCTACGCAAGGCTGGGATGGAATCGATAAGCGCACCGGAGAAATGGTTCCTGAAAATTCTGTGTGGCCGTGGAGAGTAATTTTGAAACAACCGAATTTAGGCGAAAACAAAGAATATACCGGTACGATCACGCGTTTGTAAACGACATCTTACCACTTTACTTCCGGATGAAGGGAAAGGAAACTTTCCCTTTTTTCATGCATTTTTTTCTGGAAATCCTTTGCGCGCTCCGATTCCGGGTACAACAAGCGATGCTCACTTTCGCGTCGGAGCAATTCCATCTGATCGACAAGTTCTTGTGTCGCGGCATCGAAAAACCAGCCTTGGAACAAGGACCAGACTGCGTCTACGGCCTGCGCGTTCGGATGAGCACCATCCACTTCGAAATAGCGGTGGTCGCGCAAATGGTCGGTGATCAATTCGTACGCCGGAAAATACGATTCATTCAAAGCGTTTACCAATTCCAACAAGCGGGCTTTTGACAAACTGTTGGCCGTGTAACCATCGCGCAAATACTTCACCGGACTTACTGTAAAAACCACGTTCAACTGCCTAAAATGCTGATGCACGATCTTCAAAACAGCTTTCCACTCCGTGATCATCGTGTTCAGATCAGTGAGTTCTTTCGTGAAAATCGAACCCGGTTGTTGGTGACAATTGGCAACGATCTCACCATCACTGTTCAATCGGTAGCCGTGTGCTGTACCGAACGTCAGAAACAAATGACTGGCCTCGGATAACTCGTTGCGCAACTGCGTTTGAGCAGCAGCTAATTTATCACATAAGTCCTTTTCCGACAGCGCGTACATGGTGGAACTGGAAGAATAATCCAACCACACGTCGTCTTTTTGCACGAAACGCTTGCTAACAGTTCCTTCCAAACACATCTGAAGTGTTTTCGCAAGCGCTAGTGGATGAAAGATCACTCCATTCGGATTATCGAGCACTTCGAATCCTGCTCTGCGCAATTTTGCCGAGATGTGCGTAGAAAAACAAGAGCCCAATTGAACAATCTTGTTTCCATGTTTGATCGGTTGCACCTGCGTTGGTGGAAACAATTGTATTAACTCCATGTCCGAACGCGGTTTAAAGTATGTTCAAAGACACGTCTCCACCCCTGCCATTTCCCGGCTTCAGCGATGGTCTCGTTGTGCCAAATACTGCAAAAAACACCACCGTAACGTTCAATCTCTACCATCAAGGTATCGATCTGCGCGCAAGCTTCTTCGTAAGTCCAGTGTTTGTATTCCAGCAAGGTTCCATCCATATAAGCAAAGGGAACGATCTCGAATTCGGTGCGGGTATTTTGCGACAGGTCGAAAAAGAAATGCGGATGCGCTGTACCAGCTCGGAATCCGACTTCTTCGGCGTAGCCCATCGTGAAATCGCGTTTTACACCATTCTCCATCAAACGCTGGTAGGTAAACGGCAATTTTAACTTCAAGAAATGCTGACGCGTTTCAGAAACGGCTTCATCGGTGATCTTTTCCAAGCGCGACAATTCTTCCTTCAATTTGTAGGGAGAACGGTTACTCGCATAACTCGGGTGCAAACCTACATGCGCGGCCAAATGGAATTTACGGATCAAACGCTGGTGGCGTGGATCGTTCCAGGAAATGTTCCGATCAAACTCAGCCATATCGCCCAAGAGCCAGAAAAAACGTGTTTCTTCGAATTCATTGGCAACGGCTTCCAAATAATCGTAGCAATCGTATGGATCCGTTTGTTCCCCGCGCTGCACAACTGTTCGTTCCGCTTTGCGCGCCGTATTTTTCTTCAGTGTATCCTTCGCATTCGACAACCACGAGCGCCAACCTTCTTTCCATTGATATGCGAAGGTATTATCGATATCAAAACTCGGAATGAAGCGTTTCTTGCGATTTAAGTTCAGTTTGCGAGCATATTCGGGTGCAAATGTGTCGAAAAAGGCTTCGATCCAACGTTCGACGATCTGTTTATCCAACCAATCGTGCGTGAATTGCACACTTTTACGCGCTTCAAAACGGTCGTGGATATCACGTGGTACGGGCATGTATTCCTCGTAACGTGTAAGCACATAGAAAATGCTCGCCAACGGATCAGCAATTCCGTAAAAAGCCAGACATTCCGTGGTTTCCCAGTTACTCTTGAGTGGCTTCAGGAGCGTATCGATCTCTTCTTCAAACAGCAAGGCAGCCGGAATGAGAACGCCTCCGCTGGTTTCATGCCATTCAGAATAATTCAGTTTGATGCCCGTTGCGGCAGTGTATTGTTGCTTGTCATTCGTTAGCTCATAGGACAAACCGTGTGCATTGAACACGAAGTCCAAGGTGTACACGAGTCGTTCCGAAACCTGATCTACGTAAATGAGCATTTTTAAAGCAACTGTTGGTCTGCGAAGCTAAAATAACCATTATCCGTGAGGATGAGATGATCGAGTACCGGCATTTCGATGAGTTGACCGAATTGAACCAGTTTTTTGGTGAGCGCTTCGTCGTTTCCGGACGGTCGTTTTTGTCCGCTGGGATGATTGTGCGCCAAGATAATCCCGGATGCCGCGAAGTCCATGCCTTTCTTGAACAAGATCTTGGCATCCACAAAGGTTCCGGAGGTTCCTCCTACCGACAAGCGATCAATCGACAGTACTTCATTGGCGCGATTCAGGTAGATCGTATAAAATTCCTCGTGCTGGAGGTCGAGAAAATACGGTTGCAACAACTCAAAAGCTTCCTGCGAGGACGTGATCCGCTTGCGTTTTGGCGCTTCAGATTCCCGACGACGTCGGCCCAATTCCAACGCGGCTAAAATGGAAATGGCTTTCGAAGGACCGATTCCTTTAACATCACAGAGTTGTGCCAAACGGAGCTTTCCGAAGGCATTCAAGTCGCCCTGCGTGAGTTGCAAGCATTCCCGGGCGAGGTCAACAGCGGTTTTATTTCCCGTTCCGGTTCCGATGAGAATGGCGATCAGTTCCGCATCCGAGAGTGCAGTCCGACCTTTGAGCATGAATTTTTCGCGGGGCTTATCGTCATCTGCCCACATGGGAATAGCGAGAGTTTGTGGTTTCATATAGGTTGTTATTATTCTTATTTTCTACGTTTCATTCATAAGGGCCATTAAACTGAAAAAACAGTGTTCGGACCACCAATTTTCAGATGTCCGCTAATTGAGTTTTCTATATTAAGTTAGTGAAAAAGTTCATTTGAACAAACACCTTGAGCGGTTCGTTGTAGGTATTCAGCGGAACTGTTATTCAAAAATCCGCATGTATCTTTGCACGTATGGATTCGATCACACAAGTGGTATTGGGCGCAGCGGTTGGTGAGGCTGTGGCAGGACGAAAAATGGGTGGAAAAGCCGCATTCTGGGGCGCCATTGGAGGAACGATCCCCGATCTGGACGTCTTTTTACGTTTTTTATACGATCCATTCGACGCCGCTTTGGTTCACCGTGGATTCTCACACAGCATCGTTTTCGCCTTGCTCGTCTCTCCTATTTTGGCTTGGTTCTTCCAGCGCATCAGCAAGAACGATCACGGCGTTAAAACCTGGTTTTGGCTGTGGTTTTTAAGCATTTTCACGCATCCGGTGCTGGATATGTTCACCAATTACGGTACGCAATTCCTGTGGCCTTTCGATTGGAGGATCACTTTCAATACCGTTTTTGTGGTTGATCCGCTCTACACTCTGCCATTCGCGATCTTCCTCATTCGCGCCTTGTTCCTCAAACGGGACGATCCCCGTCGCAAAAAATGGAACATGACCGGAATTTATTACTCCTCGGCGTATTTGTTAGTCGGTGTAGCAATCAAATTGGCCTTGCTTTCTCAGGTTTCTTCGTACTTCGGGGAAAAGAACATCACCGTGAAACGCAGTGTGGTGACGCCAATGCCTTTGACGAGTTTCTACTGGGACATGATCGTGGAAAGTGATTCGGCTTATTACATTGGCTACAAATCGTTGTTTGCTCCTTTCGATACAGCGCGCATAGAAATGATCCCGAAAAATCACGATTTGTTGCGCGAAGCTAAGTGGCAGATCCCGAATCGCATTGAGCGCATCGAACACATCACCAACGGATTTTACAGCGTCCGACAAGCCAAAGACACGCTTTTTGTGTACGATCTGCGGTTTGGTACTACCACGCGGATGACCAATGAAAAAGCGCGCGATCCGTTGATGGGCTATTTGTTATTGCAAACGAACGGAGTTATTACCGACGTCCAATTCCTCCGTTCGCGCTCCATGAAAAAAGTTGACTTTGGCCGTTATATTCGGGAAGTATTTGGAGAATAACTCACGACCAAATTGTTAACAACTGCGGAAATTCGCTACTGAATCAACCCGCATTAAGCGTATTTTTGTGGCAAAATGAACCGCATACACATGAAACACATCATGACGATCTGCGCCTGTTCCGTAATGTTACTTCAGGCTTGTGGACAAAACGTTCCGGAAACAAAAGAACCGGTAAAGGAAGAGCGCAAAGTTCCGGAATTGCCGGAGATCAAAGCGGAATATGCTTTGAAAGATTACCTGAGTGAGAACGCGCAATTGAATAAGGACGTGGACGCGTTGTTCAAAACATTAGACGACACCGCTATCGTAGCACAATTGATCATGCCGGCTGTGGGAAGATTGGGACAAACTCCCGAAACCATTGAAGCGCACATCAACAAACGCCAAATTGGTGGTGTATTGATGTTGAATGGATCCGTGAAGCAATTCAGTGACTGGATCGCGAAATTCAACGCAATGAACACAGAGAATGGGAACCCTGGATTTTTGTACAGCGCCGATGCAGAGCCAAGTTTGTTCAACCGGAAGATCACCGGAGCTCCGGTGGTGAAAAAAGCCAACGAGATCTCTTCACTGGAAGAAGTAAAAACTTGTGCCGATACCATTGCTGCCGTGTTGAAGCGCATCGGGATCAATTACAACTTTGCACCGGTGGTGGATCTTGCAAAAAACGCTACCGTTGGATACCGTGGTTTCGGTAAAAACCCGACCAATAATATTCCGTGGTCGAACGCCTTCATTCAACGCATGCAGGAAAACGGTGTGATCGCAACTGCGAAGCACTTCCCGGGTCACGGTTTGGTTTCCGGAGACACACACAAATCCTTGCAAGCCATTGACGGCGAATTGAAAGAAGTTCCTACCTATCCGAAATTGATCGAAGACGGTGTATTGAGCATCATGATCGGTCACTTGGCGGTGATCAACAATCCGAAATACGACACCAAAGGTCTACCGGCGACGTGTTCGAAAACCATCGTTACCGACTTGTTGCGCACAGAAATGGGCTTCAAAGGCTTGGTGGTAACCGACGCGATGAACATGGGTGGTGTAACGGCGATCAAAGGAAACAGCGTGAAGGCGATCGAAGCGGGCGTAGACATTTTGTTGATGCCGATCGATGCTGCAAAAGCACATTCCGAGATTTTGGCGCGCTACCGAAGCGATGCCGCATTCAAGGCACAAGTAGATGCCGCAGCAAAACGCGTATTGCGCATGAAATTGTGCGTTGGAGCGATCTAAAAAAACAAAAAACTGATTCAGAAGGCTGTCCGGAAGGATGGCCTTTTTTGTTGTGAGTGGTGTTTGGCGAAATCAACTTTTTGCGTAAATTAACTAGAAAAGTGAACCGTTCATGACACCTGAACTCAATCTGAATCACCAAGAATTTGGCTTAAAGTCCTACTATTATTTGACCTTTCCGTTTTCGCGGGAGCTGTATGCCATTTGTACAGGTTTGGAGGGATTGTACTGGGACAGGCAAGAAAGATCTTGGGTCGCTGACACAGAAAAAATTTCCCTAGACCAATTGTATGCTGCTTTTGGAGGAAAAGCGCGAATGACCTTTCACTCCTACCCATTGGCTTCGGTAGAAAAGAAGAAACAGCAATTGAAACCAATCGACTTCTTGTTGCCTTTGAATCCGGAATTTGAGTCCGTGTTGGATGCTTTTGATCGGTTTTTACGCTCGAAGCGATACAGTGAACGCACCGTGGAGGTTTACCGCGATTCATTGCGGGTATTTTTCCGTTTTGTTCAACCAACAGATCTGCGCGAGGTAGGAAATGAGGACCTCATACGGTTTAACAATGATTACATTTTGAAGCATCAGTTCTCGCAATCGTATCAGAATCAGGTGGTGAATGCCGTGAAGTTGTTTTACGGAGCCATGTATCAGCATCGGATGGAGTTGGATCTCATTCACCGACCACGCCGGGAGAAAACCTTGCCGAATGTACTTAGCAAAGAAGAAGTGAAAGCCATTTTGGAAGCGCCGAAGAATTTGAAGCACCGGGCGATGCTAGCATTGATCTATTCCTGTGGATTGAGACGAGGCGAATTACTGAAATTAACAAAGGAATCAATCGATTCCAAGCGTATGGTAGTGATTATAAGACAAGCTAAAGGAAAGAAAGACCGCATTGTCCCCCTTTCATATAAAATATTAATCCTGCTGCGAGATTACTACAAAAGCTATCGCCCGAAGGAATATTTATTTGAAGGTCAAGATGGCGGAAAATACAGTGAAAAAAGCTTGGAAAATGTATTGAAACAGGCACTTTCGAAAGTCGGGATAGAAAAACCCGTTACCTTACACTGGCTTCGTCACAGTTTTGCGACGCATTTATTGGAGGGCGGAACAGACTTGCGTTACATTCAAGAACTATTGGGACATCGCAGCAGCAAGACCACCGAAATTTACACCCATGTAAGTACAAAAAACTTGAAAAACATACGTAGTCCGTTTGACGATCTGGATGAAATTTAAATCTTATATTCAAGCAATGAATTCAATCAAATTATTTGAAAGCAAAACCGTTCGTTCGGTTTGGAACGAAACAGAAGAGAAATGGTATTTTTCTGTGCAGGACGTTGTAAGCGTATTAACGGAAACAGTTAATGTCAAAGATTACATCAAGAAAATTAAAAAACGTGATTCACAGCTTGATTCCAACTGGGGGACAATTTGTCCCCTGGTTGAAATGATCGCAGCGGATGGCAAAAAGAGAAAAATACAAGCCGCTGACGCAAAAGGATTACTCCGTATTATACAATCCATTCCATCGCCAAAGGCAGAGCCATTCAAACTATGGTTAGCACAAGTTGGAGCTGAACGAATGGAAGAAATTGAAAACCCGGAATTAGCGATCCAACGGACCAGGGAGACCTACAAGCTAAAAGGATATTCGGATGAATGGATTGAAAAGCGCATGCGGAGTATTGCCATTCGAGAAGAACTCACGGATGAATGGGCGCAACGAGGAGTGAAAGAGCAGCAAGAATATGCCATACTTACTGCTGAGATATCTAAAGCCACCTTTGGACTAACGCCAACAGAATACCGGGAAGTTAAAGGGCTAAAGCGAGAGAATTTGCGGGATCACATGACAGATTTGGAATTGATTTTCTCGATGTTAGGCGAAGCCTCGACCACTGCCATTGTAAAAACACAGAATCCGAAGGGTTTTGCTGCGAATAAAAAGGTAGCAAAGCAAGGCGGGGATGTTGCGGGTAATGCACGCAAAGAATTGGAGAAGAAAACCGGCAAGTCGGTTATTTCAT
>CAYRVL010000027.1:0-32842 GCA_964427665.1 uncultured Fluviicola sp.
GGTTCGGGAATTCCCGAATTCCCTAAAAATTTACAAAACCCTTGAATTAACTGGTAATAATAACCAAAACAGCAAAAAACACCACTTAATATTCTGTGAAAATATCAACAAATCAAACATACACCAATTCCTTCTAGATTCACCGAAATTTCAGGCAGAATCGGATCAATGTAGTTTCGTGACATCAATTTCATACGGATTCTTGTATGGAACTCCTTCGAAATAATACAGAACGCGATACCCTGGATTGTCGAATAGGATTTGGGGCAACAAGATCGTTTGATCGTTTTTCAAAAGGTACGTGTGTTGCTTGCCGTGTTTTTTGAGGATATTACTGATCTGATCTGCTTGACTCCTGCGGTGGGTAATGGCTTCAGGAAATTTGAAATCGTATCGATCCAGGGTGAACGGCACATTGAAATTAATACCGTAAAGTGGCACGAATAAGATCGCCACAAAAATAGTTGCTGCTAATTTCAGGCGACTGTGTGTCATGTAGCGATCCCAAATATCGGAAATTGCAAAAGCGATCATCAAGTAGTAGAACGCAAGTGCCATGTTGACATAGCCATTAAGTTTAGTCGCAGCAGCTGAGAAAAACAAAACGAGCATTAGAAAGATCAGCAGGACAATGCTTCGCGACACGGAGCGACTTTTGAATGTGAAATACACATAAAGCAGAGCCAAAACACCTAAAATCCAGGAACCAAGCCGATTTGCATTGAAATAGAATTCCTGACGATCCCAATAAAACGACCACGTACCCCTGTGTCCTTCAACGGCTTCGAAAAAGTGTTTTTTGTTGTAGGCCATCTCAATTGCAAATTCTTCTGGAAACGCAATGCTGCAGTAAATTTGCCAAGGTATAAAAACAAGAAGTGCAATAATCCAGGCCAAACCATAATTTTTCCAATGGTTCCCATTTTTTCGAAAGCGAATGAGCAGCAGTATTCCCCAAGCGCCGAGAACCACTAGTCCAACCAGCCATTTGGTTAAAACGGCCATTCCTACAAATAATCCTACTAGTAATGCGCGTTTCCAAGTGGACTTTTCCAGGTAACGTAAAAAAGCCAAAGTGCTCAGGAGAATGTAAAAAGTAAATGCTGTATCCACGTGGTCCATGCCTTCTGCACCCGAAACAAAGGCCAGTAAGTATCCGGATGTACCGAAGAATATGGCGGCAAAAAATGCTGGTGTTGATTTACCCATGCGTCTTCCGATTAGGTAGACGAGCAGGGTACTTAGAACGTGAAGTAGCACGGAGGGGAATCTGACAGCAAAGATGGAATTGCCAAAAACCTTGATCGAAAGCGCCATTTGCCAAAGGGAAAGGGGTTGTTTGTGTAACCAGATCTCATTGCTGATCCAAATGGTTTTGTCATACGGCACCGAACCGTAGTGGATTAGGACTGGTCGAAAGGGATTTGTGGCCAAGTTACTAGCGACAACCGCGTGATATTGCTCATCCCAGAAAAATAAAATGTCAACGCGAAGTGCATAAAACAGACCCAACATGAACACGGCGCTGCACACGAAAAACAGGGAAACGGTTTCTTTTTTCTGTTTCCAAAGAAACAAGGCTGCCAGTACGAACAAAAAGGAAGTAACAACCACAAGTAATTCGGATGAATTCAGAGCGCTAAAGAATAGTTCAAAAGAGTCGAATGGATTCATCTAATTAGCTAGTGTCGTTTTTTTTGATTTTCAGAAAGGGTCCTAACGCTCCAAATATATAAAAACTGCCTTACATGCGACCAAGAGAGATTACCGATCAGACTAGGATTTAAAAAGAAGAAAATGCTATTTTTCAACGCTTAAGCTGAAATTGTTGAAAATTAATTCCTATCTTTGTCCCCCGTTCGTAGAGAATGGATTAATAAACAATTAATAAACAAACTGTTATGTACGCAATTGTAGAGATAGCAGGGCAGCAATTTAAAGTGCAAAAAGACCAAAAGATCTTTGTACACCGTTTGGATGCCGAAGCAGGAGCGAAAGTAGAATTCGATCGCGTTCTGTTGGTTGACAACGGAGGAAAAGTGAATGTTGGCGCCCCGGCTATAGCAGGAGCAAAAGTTACTGCTCAAGTAAATGATCACGTGAAAGGTGATAAAGTAATCGTTTTCCGCAAAAAACGCAGAAAAGGATATGTGAAACGCAACGGTCACCGTCAGTCTTTCACGCAAATTACAATTACAGATATTAAAGCGTAATCAAGCGGACGTTTTCGTCGCTTTAAAATTTTAGAACAATGGCACATAAAAAAGGAGTCGGTAGTTCCAAAAACGGTCGTGAATCAGATAGCAAACGTTTAGGAGTAAAGATTTTTGGTGGACAACCAGCTATCGCTGGAAACATCATCGTTCGTCAACGTGGTACACAACACCACCCAGGTAACAATGTAGGGATCGGTAAAGATCATACTTTGTTCGCTTTGACTGACGGTTTGGTGGAGTTCCGTAAGAAAAAAGACAATCGTTCGTTCGTATCAGTAGTTCCTTTCGAAACTGCTGAGGCTTAACGAATACACCAAATTTTCGTAAAAGGCGAGCAGCTCAGGTTGTTCGCCTTTTTTTGTTCAATTGAATACTTTGACAGGTTATGTTGGAAATGACCAAGATTCGCGCTGAGCGAGATGCGATCATCGAAGCGCTGAAAAAAAGAAATTTAGACGTTACTGCTACGATCGATGAGATCCTGGTAAAAGATCAACAATGGCGTGGCGCAAAGACGCGTATGGAGGGTATTGCTGCGGAATTGAATAAGATCGCTAAAGAGATTGGTGAACTTTTTCGTTCCGGAAAAGCTGCAGAAGCGGAAGCTGCCAAGGCTAAAACGGCCGAGTTGAAACAGGAGGAAAGTTCGTTGAAGGAAGAGGTGGAAACCCTGGATGCAGCGATCACACAACTGTTGTATCAAATTCCAAATGTGCCAAACGATTTAGTACCATTTGGAAAGAGCGAAGAGGATAATGAAACAGTCTTGTTGCACGGAGAACCTGCGACATTGCACGCAGAAGCGATCCCGCATTGGGAGTTGACCAAGAAATACAACCTGATCGATTTCGAACTAGGAGTAAAGATCACTGGTGCCGGATTTCCGGTTTACCGAGGAAAAGGTGCCAAATTGCAACGCGCTTTGATCCAATTCTTTCTCGATGAAGCGGAAAATGCAGGTTACGAGGAGTTCATCGCACCACATGTGGTGAATGAGGCTTCTGGGTATGGAACAGGTCAGTTGCCAGATAAAGAAGGACAAATGTATTACTGTCCGGCTGACGACCTGTATTTGATTCCTACAGCAGAGGTTCCATTGACCAATATTTACCGCGATGTGATTCTTCCGGACGAGAACTTCTCGATCAAAATGACTGGGTACACGCCGTGTTTCCGTCGTGAAGCAGGAAGTTACGGAGCACATGTGCGTGGTTTGAACCGCTTGCACCAATTCGATAAAGTGGAGATCGTGCGCATCGAACATCCATCCAATACGGAAAAAGCCTTAGAAGAAATGCTCGATCACGTGAAAGGCTTATTGAGTAAGTTGGGTCTGCATTACAGAATCTTGCGCCTTTGCGGTGGAGATACGGGATTTGCTTCAGCATTGACCTACGATTTCGAAGTGTGGTCAGCTGCCCAAGAAAAATGGTTGGAAGTGAGTTCTTGTTCGCGTTTTGATACATTCCAGGCAAATCGCTTGAAATTGCGCTACCGCGGAGCAGATAAGAAAAACTATTTGGCCCATACCTTAAATGGAAGTGCTCTTGCTTTGCCGCGTATCATGGCAGCGATTATGGAGAATTACCAAACACCGGATGGAATACTCGTTCCAGAGGTACTTCACAAGTACACCGGGTTCACAAAAATAGATTAGAGAATAAAACCAAGGGCTGCCAAATAAGGTAGCCTTTTTGTATTTTCGTTCACATGAGATGGAGCTTTCCTTTTTTAGGCTTGTTGTTGTTTGCTTGCGGCAGCCGCTCGGACAATTGGCAAAAAGACCTGGATCGATGTACGGAACAAGTGGATTCCGCCATGGTCATTTTATCCGATTCTCTGAATAGCAGTGATATTCAAGAGGAGATTCGCAGCTCAAAAACACTTTTTCGATCATTGAAACAAGCGGTTCAACACGACACCTTGGATATTGATTTCGGTTTGCACATGGATGCTTTTGTGACTGCGTATAAAAATGCCTTGAAACTGGAAACAGAATATACACATTGCACGAAAGGAGCAAAAGACCTTCAGATACAGATCCGTGCGTTGCAAGAGGATATCGCGAACAATGCCGGCGATCGCGTAGCGTACTGTGAAGAAGTTGGTTTAGAGAAAAAAGATGCTTCTGAGATCCTGGCACATGCAAAAGATATCCAACAACGATTCGTAACTTTACGACAATCCCGGATTGCATTTGAACCGGTTTTTGAAATTTACCGCAGTCGATGAAAAACTTGCTGTTACCTATTATGTGTATGCTCGCGTTGAAT
The DNA here is from genome assembly GCA_964427665.1 of uncultured Fluviicola sp. Lineage (GTDB taxonomy): Bacteria > Bacteroidota > Bacteroidia > Flavobacteriales_D > Crocinitomicaceae > Fluviicola. The sequence goes on from CAYRVL010000027.1 coordinate 4,490, forward strand.
GTGCTCGCTCAGCCTTCAACCGACCAGCAATTAGCGAATTTGTATTATACCAATGGAGAATTCGACAAGGCGGTTACCTACTACGAAAAGATCATCCAGAAGCAAAGCCCGAAATTCGAAGTGCTTCGTTATGTAGAATGTCTGGAAAAGACCGGTCAACAAAAAGAAGCCGAAAAGGTCCTCAAGAAGCAAGTTTCTGCCAATAATGAGGACCAGGAATACAAGATCATTCTGGGTGATTTCTACGAACGCAATGAACGGAAAGATCAAGCAGAAAAACTATTCGGAGAATTGATCAAATCCGTGGCAGGTAACGGGTATCAAGCAGTGGATCTCTACAATAATTTCGTAAGACGCGGAAAAGTGGAATGGGGACTAAAAACACTCGAAGCTGCTCGGAAGCAATTGAAAAAAGATTATCCGCTACAATTGCAATTCGCCGAAGCATACAGTCTCTTGGGTCGCACCGAGGAAATGATCGAGGAGTATTTCAACGTTATTGATGAATTTCCAAATTACGCTCCTCAAGTTCAAACAGCCCTCAGCAGACAGATCGATTTTCAAGAAGATGTCAATGGCGTCTACGGAAAGTTGAAGGAAAAACTGCTTCAGCGTATTCAGAAAAAACCAAATGAAACGGTTTATGCCGAAATGTTGATCTGGCTCTTTGTACAGAAAAAAGAATTTAAAAGTGCTTTGGTACAGGCGCAGGCACTGGATAAACGGGAAAAAGGTTTTGGTCAACGGGTTTTAGAATTAGCTGAAACATGTGCGGAAAATCAAGCTTACGATGTGGCCCGATCCGCTTACGCCTACGTCATGAGCTACGGAAAACAAAGTCCGGGATACTACATGGCGTATAGTGCGCTTCTCAACGTGCATTATCGCGAGATCGTGTTGGAAAAACGCGGCACTTCGGAATCCATACAAACTGCCATCTCGGAATACCGACAAGCACTGAATGAAGCCCGTTTGAGTCGCGCTACTGTAGGAATGGCGCGTGAATTGGCCACTATTCAGGCGTATTACGGAAACCAGTCACAGGATGCAGCAACTTTGCTGGATTCCTGTTTGAATTTACCCGGGCTTACTGATATGCAACGGGCGGAACTGAAAATGAGCCTCGCGGATATCTTGGTTCTGGAGGATGATATCTGGCAGGCTTCGCTCTACTACAAACAGATTGATACGGATTTCAAGTTCGAAGCGATCGGTTCTGAAGCCAAATTCAAAGACGCACGGATCTTTTACTACGATGGTGATTTCAAGTTTGCGCAGTCACAATTGGATATCTTGAAAGAATCTACCTCCAAATTGATCGCCAACGATGCCATGAAGTTGTCTGTTTTGATCACCGATAATTTGGGATTGGATAGCAATTACACAGCAATGTACTGGTTCGCACAAGCCGACTTGCTCATCGAACAGCACAAGTTTTCGGCTGCATTTCAGCTTTTTGATTCCATTCAACAACAGTTTCCTGCTCACGGATTGGCCGATGAAATACTTTTGCGGCGAGCTTTGGCGATGGAATATCAAGGAAAATGGACCGAGGCGTTGGATTATTTAGATCGGATCATCAAGTACTACGGGGATGATATTTTGGCAGATGATGCGGTTTTTCGATCAGCAGAGATCTACGAGCTTCACCTCCTTAACAAAGAAAAGGCTGCGGAATATTATAAAAAGATCTTGTTCGATTTTAAAGGTAGCTTGCTGACCGTGGAGTCCAGAAAACGATTCCGGGCTTTGCGCGGCGACCAAGTCTTAGAGGATGATTTATGATGCAAAAAGTAATCCTCTCTATCGTTGCAGCCTTGTCTCTGGCTGTTGCTGCATGTGATCAAACGGTAAAATCTGAACGATACTTGAAATATCCCGTTGCAAACAATGACAGCCTTTCCATCGAGCTACATGAAGCTGACACGGAGCTTACTTTACCGGATTGGCAAGGCGCTCGCTTTTTACTCAAAGAACTGGGAGAAGATGAATTGGGCACTCCGCACACGCTTGTTTCAGTGGTAGTAGCTGGAAAAATAAAAGTCATTGATACTGTTATGGCTTGTTCCGTTCTCAAAAAGCAAGAATTCGCGCAACATGATATTCCGGAGACGGCCATCGATGCTTGTGGAGGTTGGTGGGCTGGTGCCGGCGATTATTTTTATTTGATCGAAAAAAACAATCAGTTACAAGTGTTCTCCGGATGGCTCGATGAAGGTCAGGAGGACGAAACCTATCACTGGAAAAAGCTAAAAGTCTTTAAATAAATAAGTTTCATTCAGCAAAAAGCCCGATTTGACAACATCAAACCGGGCTTTTTTACATCGTTTCACGAAATGATTGACTTCATCAAACGATGCGCTACTGCTACTAACTGCAACAAAATTAATGAATTTATTGTTAGATGAAAACTGTAAGAATAAATTTTGGCAACAAAAGTGGCATTGTATGTAAAGGATTTTTAATTTAGAACAGTTTTAAATTATGTTGGATTGCCCGTGGTTTAAGGCTAAAATATATTAAATTCGCGGGTCTTAAAAAGCAAGATTATGTCTACACCGGTAGATTATGTTCCGATTTTGATCCAAGCCTCTGTGGCTCTGGGTTTTGTGGCTTTGGTATTGGTGGTTACCCACTTCTTGGGACCCACACTGAAGGCTAAAAAGAAAAACTCCAACTGGGAGTGTGGTATTGAAGAAGTGGGTAATGCACGCTTCCCGATCTCCATTCGCTATCTACTAACGGCGATTTTATTCGTGTTATTTGATGTGGAAGTAATTTTCTTTTATCCGTACGCTGTTAACTTTAAAGCTCTGCAACTGGACGGCTTGATCGCAGTGATCATCTTCGTTGCCTTATTCCTCACAGGGTTCTTTTATGTACTTAAAAAAGGCGCTTTAGAATGGGAAAAGTAGAAAAAATTCAGGGAGTTCCTACCATTAATGGTGAGGGCTTCCAATTGACCGTTTTGGACAAGGTGATTGGTGCTGCGCGTGCTAATTCCATGTGGCCACTACCCTTTGCAACGTCTTGTTGTGGAATTGAATACATGGCTACCATGGGTTCAAATTACGATGTGGCACGCTTTGGAATGGAACGTATGTCCTTCTCGCCTCGTCAGGCAGATTTGTTGATCGTGGCTGGAACGATCTCCAAAAAATTAGCTCCGGTTTTGAAGCAGGTATATGAACAAATGGCTGAACCAAAATGGGTTCTTTCCGTTGGAGCATGTGCATGTTCAGGAGGAATTTTTGATACGTATTCGGTACTTCAAGGAATCGACCGTGTCATTCCGGTTGATGTATACGTGCCGGGATGTCCGCCACGTCCGGAACAGATCTTAGAAGGAATGATGAACATTCATCGCTTGGTGAAAAATGAATCATTGCGTCGCCGCTACTCAGATGAGTATAAGCATTTGTTGAATAAATACCATTTGAACGAAGATGAGTAAGGTGACACCGGAAGTTGTTCTAGCGCGTTTGCAAGAACAGTTTGGATCAGCGATCGTGAGCAATGACATGCTGTATGACGTGCTGACCTTAGAGATCGAGGCAGAAAAAGCACACGATATCATTGCTTGGTTGAAACAGGATGAGGTGTTGAAAATGTCCTTCCTGACCTTGCTGGGTGCCGTTCATTATCCAAACGATAAAGGACGTGAGATCTGCATGACCTATCATTTACATGCATTGGTTCACAATGTACGTTTGCGCTTGAAGGCTTATTTGCCAATTGAAGATCCAAGTATTCAGTCTATCACTGATATCTACATCGGAGCAAACTGGCAAGAACGTGAGACGTATGATTTCTTCGGAGTGAACTTCGTGGGTCACCCGAATCTAAGACGCATCCTCAATGAAGATAGCATGGATTATTTCCCTATGCGCAAAGAATATCACTTGGAAGATGCAACTCGAGAAGATAAAGATGATCGCTACTTCGGTAGATAAATAACGAAATTATGAGCGATACACTAAATAACAAAAGCTTGTTATCCGACGAAACTATTGATGGGGAAATTGCAACCCTCAATTTAGGTCCTACGCACCCGGCAACGCATGGTATTTTCCAGAACGTGTTGACGGTAGATGGCGAAAAGATCTTGGCGTCTGAGCAAACAGTCGGATACATTCACCGTGCCTTCGAAAAATTGGCAGAACGTCGTCCGTTCAATCAGATCACACCGATCACGGATCGTTTGAACTATTGTTCTTCTCCTATCAATAATATTGGTTGGGAAATGACCATGGAAAAATTGATCGGAGTGGAAATTCCAAAGCGCGTAGATTACATGCGTGTGATCATGATGGAGTTGGCGCGCATTGCAGATCACTTGGTTTGTAACTCGGTTATCGGTGTAGATACCGGAGCATTGACAGGTTTTACCTACATGTTCCAGCAACGCGAGAAGATCTACGAATTATACGAAGAAGTGAGCGGTGCTCGTTTGACAACGAATATCGGTCGCATCGGTGGTTTTGAGCGTGATTTTTCACCGCGTTTCCACGAGAAATTAAAGGCGTTTTTGAAAGAATTCCCGAAACATTTCCAAGAATTTGACGACCTGTTGTTGCGTAACCGGATCTTTATGGATCGTACGATCGGTGCCGGACCAATTGCGGCTGATCGTGCCTTGGATTATGGTTTCACCGGACCAAACTTGCGTGCAACAGGGATCGATTACGATGTGCGCGTCATGAACCCGTATTCCTCTTACCAAGATTTCGATTTCATCGTACCGGTAGGAACAGAAGGAGATACATACGATCGTTTCTGTGTGCGTCAGGAAGAGATCCGTCAAAGTTTGCGCATCATCGAGCAAGCGTACAACAACATGCCGGAAGGAAAACATTTTTCACCGGATGTTCCGGAGTTCTATTTGCCTCCGAAAGCAGATGTATATACCAAAATGGAAGCGCTAATCTATCACTTCAAGATTGTTATGGGTGAAACTCCTGTGCCGGTGGGTGAAGTGTATCACAGCGTGGAAGGTGGAAATGGCGAATTGGGATACTACCTGATCTCTGATGGTGGTCGTACGCCATACCGCTTGCAGTTCAGAAGACCTTGTTTTATTTATTACCAAGCATATCCGGAAATGATTACCGGGTCAACTATCTCTGATGCGGTGTTGACCATGAGTAGTATGAACGTGATTGCAGGTGAATTAGACGCATAATAATGAGTACAGTCTTAGAAAACGAAAAACCTCAATTCAGCCCGGAAACGATGGCTGAAGTGCAGCGTGTGATCAAGTTGTTCCCTGAGGGTAGACAAAAAAGTGCTTTATTGCGCATTTTGCATATTGCCGAAGAAGAATTCGGTGGCTGGTTGAGCGTTCCAACGATGAACTATGTTGCCGAAATCCTGAATATCCAACCGATCGAGGTGTATGAAGTTGCTACTTTCTATACGATGTTCAATATTGAAAAACCGGGTAAGGTGGTTTTGGAGGTATGTAGAACAGGACCTTGTATGTTGGTAGGATCCGATAATATCATTGATCATATCGAGCGAAAATTGAACATCAAAGTAGGTGAAACTACGGCAGATGGTATGTTCACACTGAAAACCGCTGAATGTTTGGGCGCATGTGGTTACGGACCCATGTTGCAATGTGGTAAGAAATATCACGAACATTTGACACCGGCAAAAGTGGACGAATTACTCGATACTTTGCGAAAAGAACATTCAACTTCATCCAATTCATAAGCGATGGGAAGAAAATTGTTATTGGAACACGCGGATGTTCCTGGAATAGAAACGTACGAAGTATATCGTAAGCACGGAGGATACCGCGCCGTTGAAAAAGCACTGAAAACCATGTCGCCACAAAACGTGGTGGAAGAAGTACAAGCGTCTGGATTGCGTGGTCGTGGAGGTGCAGGTTTCCCAACAGGTATGAAGTGGTCGTTCTTGGCAAAACCGGAAGGTGTTCCGCGCTATTTACTGTGCAACGCTGACGAATCGGAGCCGGGAACGTTCAAAGACCGTTATTTGATGGAAAAATTGCCGCACTTGTTGGTGGAAGGAATGATCGTTTCTTCTTACGCTTTGGGTGCGAATCAATCTTACATTTACATCCGCGGAGAATACATGTTTGTATTGGAGATCGTTGAAAAAGCGATCGCTGAGGCGTATGCAAATGGGTGGTTAGGAAAAAACATCCTTGGTTCAGGATACGATCTTGACTTGGCCATTGCTCCGGGTGGTGGTGCTTACATCTGTGGAGAAGAAACTGCCTTGATCGAATCGTTGGAAGGGAAACGTGGAAATCCACGTATCAAACCTCCATTCCCGGCTGTAAAAGGTTTGTGGGGATGCCCAACAGTAGTAAACAACGTAGAATCGATTGCTGCAGTGGTTCCAATTGTGAATGACGGTGGAGCAGAATATGCCAAGATCGGTGTTGGAAAAAGTACCGGTACGAAGTTGATCTCCGCCTGTGGAAATATCAACAAACCAGGTGTTTACGAAATCGAATTGGGCTTGTCCGTGGAAGAATTCATCTACTCCGACCAATGGTGTGGTGGAATTGCAAACGGTAAGAAATTAAAGGCCTTGGTTCCGGGAGGTTCCTCAGTTCCAATTCTTCCGGCAAATTTGATCTGTAAAACAGCGGAAGGAAACGATCGCTTAATGACTTACGAAAGTTTGGCAGACGGTGGTTTCGCATCGGGTTCCATGTTGGGTTCCGGAGGATTCATTGTATTCGATGAGGATCAGTGTATCGTGCGAAACACATGGAATTTTGCACGTTTCTACGCACACGAGTCCTGCGGACAATGTTCGCCTTGTCGCGAAGGAACCGGTTGGATGGAGAAAGTATTGCGTCGCATCGAACACGGACAAGGTCACATGCGCGATATCGATCTGTTAGCAGATATCAATAAGAAAATTGAAGGAAATACGATCTGTCCACTTGGTGATGCTGCTGCATGGCCAGTTGCGGCTGCGATCCGTCATTTCCGCGAAGAGTTTGAATGGCATATTACAAACCCGGATGAGGCCCAAAAACGCAATTTTGGAATCGCATCTGCTCACATGCCTTTAGTTTAAAAAGCTGAGTTATGGTAAAAGTTATCATTGACGATATAGAAATTGAAGTAGAACCGGGAACAACGATCCTGAATGCTGCTCGTAAGATTGGTGGAGAAGTAGTTCCACCTGCCATGTGCTACTACAGCAAATTGGAAGGTAGTGGAGGTAAATGCCGAACTTGCTTGGTGGAAGTTGCCGCTGGTTCTGCTGCAGATCCTCGTCCAATGCCGAAATTGGTAGCATCTTGTTCTACGACAGTGCAGGATGGGATGGTTGTGAAGAACAAAACGTCTGAGCGCGTGTACGAAAACCGTGCAGCTGTAACGGAGTTCTTGTTGATCAATCACCCCTTGGATTGTCCAATCTGTGACCAAGCAGGTGAGTGTCATTTGCAAGATCTTGGATTCGAACATGGGAAAGAAGGTACGCGCTACGAAGAAAAACGCCGTGAGTACGATCCGATCGATATCGGCGATAAGATCAAATTGCACATGAACCGTTGTATCTTGTGCTACCGCTGTGTGTATACGGCTAACCAGATCACGAATAAACGCGTTCATGGTGTCCTTTACCGTGGGGATCATGCCGAGATTTCAACGTATATCGAACAAGCGATTGATAATGAGTTCTCCGGGAACGTTATTGACGTTTGTCCGGTTGGAGCATTGACTGATAAGACTTTCCGTTTCAAAAGTCGTGTATGGTTCTTGAAACCGATGAATGCTTCTTGTGAGTGTACGAAATGTGCCGGTAAAGCTACGGTTTGGATGTTCGGAGACGAGATCTATCGCGTAACCGGTCGTAAAGATCAATACGGCGAGATCGAAGATGTAGACGGAAAACCGGGATGGATCTGCAACGATTGTCGTTTTGAAAAGAAAGACAAAAATATGTGGAACATTGAAGGTCCACGCGTGATCAATCGCCATTCGGTGATCTCACAAGGTCATTATTTAACGCGCGATGACAAACGCGAAGCGAAAAAATTAAGCGGAAAGTAAGATGTTAAGCAAGATTATTCTCATTGTTGTTTTGTTTGCCATTACCTTGGGTATCGCGGCATACTTAACTTTGATTGAACGTAAAGTAGCTGCTTGGCTACAAGATCGTGTGGGTCCGGATAGAGCTGGACCGTGGGGTTTATTGCAACCGCTAGCGGATGCCGGAAAAATGTTCTTTAAAGAAGATTTCATTCCGACAAATGCCGACAAATGGTTGTTTATTCTCGGACCAGGTATTGCGATGTTCACTTCGCTTTTGACAGGTAGTGTGATTCCTTGGGGCCCGGATCTGGAAATTGGTGGTGTAAAGATCCCGTTGCAGGTTGCAGACGTAAACATTGGTATCCTGTTCATCATGGGAATGCTTTCCGTTGGAGTTTATGGAATTATGATCGGTGGTTGGGCCTCTAACAACAAATACTCGTTGTTTGGTGCGATCCGTGCAAGTTCTCAAATGATCTCTTACGAGTTGGCCATGGGTATTTCTGTGATCACGATCGTTATGATGACTGGAAGTTTGAGCTTGAGAGACATCGTGGATCAACAGCACGGCTTCTGGGAAAATGGGTGGTTCACTTGGAACGTGTTTAAGCAACCACTATGTTTCATCGTGTTCTTGACGACTGCTTTGGCTGAATGTAACCGAGCACCTTTCGACTTGCCGGAGTGTGAGTCCGAGCTGATCGGAGGTTACCACACAGAATACGGATCCATGAAACTTGGTTTCTACCTATTCGCGGAGTACGTGAGTATGTTTATCTCTTCTGCTGTGATCTCTGCATTGTTCTTCGGAGGATACAACTTCCCGGGAATGGATAGCTTCTCAGGGAATACCTTGGCAATTCTTGGAACATTGGTGTTCTTTGCTAAAACCTTCTTTTTCATCTTTGTTTTCATGTGGATCCGCTGGACTTTGCCGCGTTTCCGTTACGATCAATTGATGCATTTGGGATGGAAAAAGTTGATCCCGATCTCGTTGGTGAATTTGTTGGTAACAGGAGTTGTTATCGCGATCACAGCTGGTTGGTTCAGCGCGAAAAAGACCTCGGAGCCGGCTGCTAAGAACACCGTGAAGAAAGAACAAGTAGTTTCAATGAACACGAAAACAACCCATTAATTGAACGAGTTATGGAAAGTTTATCGAATCGCAAAAAGGTTGTTTCAAATAAGGAAATGAGTTTTTCTGAAAAGCTCTACTTGCCAGCTATTTTAGGTGGTATGTGGATTACTTTCAAACACTTATTCAAGAAACACAATACAACGAAATACCCGGAAGTAAAACGAGAGTTTGCACCGGTATATCGCGGACAACACGTATTGAAACGCGACGAACAAGGTCGTGAAAACTGTACAGCTTGTGGTCTGTGCGCTGTTGCATGTCCTGCTGAAGCTATCACCATGACTTCAGAAGAACGTAAAAAAGGCGAAGAGCATTTGTACAGAGAAGAGAAGTATGCGTCTACGTACGAGATCAACATGCTGCGTTGTATCTTCTGTGGATTGTGCGAAGAGGCCTGTCCGAAAGAAGCTATTTTCTTGACAGATCGCATCGTACCTACATATTTTGAACGCGAAGATTTTATTTACGGGAAAGATAAATTGGTGGAGCCAGTTGATCAACGCGTAGATATCAGTAAACGTCAATTAACCGGAAAACGTCCTGCATAATGAGTTTAGAATCTATTTTTTACCTGCTGGGTGGATTAACGATCGGTACGGCGATGATGGTCGTATTGAGTAAGCATCCCGTGCGCAGTGTCTTGTTTTTGGTAGTCACTTTCTTTATGATCACTGCCAATTACGTATTGATGAATGCCCAGTTTATCGCCATTGTGAACATCATCGTTTATGCAGGAGCCATCATGGTATTGTTCCTATTCGTTTTGATGTTGCTCAACCTGAACAAGGAAAATGAACCTCGGGGATCCATGCTGATGACCTTCGGCGCCGTGATTGCAGCCGGTGGTTTATTAACCGTGTTTGTGGCGTCCATTCGCGATGCTGTTGTGGCTCAACCAAATTTGGATGAAAACTCGGCAAATGCTGGTTTGGTTGAGAATTTGGGTCAGTTATTATTCACCAAATACGTGCTTCCGTTCGAAGTTTCCTCTATCCTGTTCATTGCAGCGATGGTAGGTGCTGTGCTTTTGGCGAAACGCGAAAAAAAAACCATTGAATAAGATGTTGTTAGCTACGTTATTCGAGCAAGGTATCGATATCAAACACTACATGATTCTGGCTACGGCCTTGTTCGTGATCGGTGTGTTTGGCGTATTGTACCGCAAAAATGCCATCATTCTGTTGATGTGCATAGAATTGATGTTGAATGCAGTGAACCTGTTGTTGGTGGCGTTCTCTACGTACTTTGGTCAGGCAGACGGACAATTGTTCGTGTTCTTTATCATGGTGGTTGCTGCCGCTGAAGCTACGGTTGGTCTGTCCATTCTCGTATTGGTGTACCGTAATTTGCGCACCACTGATATCCGTTTGTTTAATAAATTAAAGGATTAAGGTATGTCAGTTGCTCAAATTTTACCGCTAATTATTGCGTTGCCATTGATCGGTGCATTCATCAATGGAACAATCGGAAAACGCTTGTCAAAAATGGCTGTAGGTACGATCGCTACCGGTGTGATGCTGGTGTCTTTCGTCTTGGCCTTGATGGCTTTCTTCGCTGTTCAGCACGGCGAGGCTGTGAATGTTCGCTTGTTCACTATGTTGAAAACAGAAGCATTCTCCTTGCATGCTGGACTTTTGGCTGATAACCTGTCTATGTGGATGACCTTGATCGTTACCGGTGTAGGTACGTTGATCCACTTGTTCTCCATGGGTTACATGAAACACGATGCCGGATTCTACAAGTTCTTTGTCTACCTGAACCTCTTCATCTTCGCGATGTTGATCTTGGTGTTGGGTAGTAGCTACTTCATGTTGTTCTTTGGATGGGAAGGTGTAGGTATCTGCTCTTATTTGTTGATTGGATTTTGGTACCAGGATTTCAAAAACACGTTGGCAGCACGCAAAGCATTCATCATGAACCGTATTGGTGACTTGGGCTTATTGGTTGGGTTGTTCTTGATCTTATCCAAATTTGGAACCTTAGAATACAGCGAACTGGCAGCGGCATTCAACGCGGGAGCCATTACAAGTGGTGAATGGATCATCTTCGGTATTACAGCGTGCTTGTTCATCGGTGCAACGGGTAAATCGGCGCAAATTCCATTGTTCACGTGGTTACCGGATGCGATGGCTGGTCCAACACCGGTTTCTGCATTGATCCATGCTGCTACGATGGTAACTGCTGGTATCTTCTTGACAGTACGTTCTAACTATTTGTTCGAAGCTTCGCCAATGACGAAAGATATCATGTTGTACATCGGTTTGGCAACGTCGATTATCGCTGCGTTCATTGCCATGCGTCAGAATGATATCAAGAAAGTTTTGGCTTATTCGACGGTGTCTCAGTTGGGAATGTTGTTCGTTGCGCTTGGAATGGGTGCATATACCGCAGCAATGTTCCACGTAACTACACACGCGTTCTTCAAAGCTTTATTGTTCTTGGGTTCCGGTTCTGTGATCCATGCCATGTCGGATGAACAAGATATCCGTGTAATGGGAGGATTACGTAAAAAGATTCCGGTAACTCATTTTACATTCTTGATCGGTACCTTAGCTATTTCCGGATTCCCGTTGCTTTCAGGGTTCTACTCGAAAGATGAGATCATCGCACACGCGTTCACGCATGGTACTTGGTTGTACGTAGCTTTGATGTTCAGCGCTGCACTTACGGCGATCTACATGTTCCGTTTGTATTTTGTAACGTTCTGGGGATCTTTCCGCGGTACACACGAGCAAGAGCATCATGTGCATGAAGGACCGGCTTCTATGACCTTGCCGTTGATCATCTTGGCAGTTTTGTCGGTATTCGGTGGCTTGTTAAACCTACCGGGCGTATTCTTGCACGATCAGGCGCATTGGATGGGACATTTGTTTGAGCACAATGTTGCTGGAATGAACGCGCTTCCGAAACACGAAGGCAACGCAAATTTGGCGTTGATGTTGATGATCGCTGCTGCAGCGATGTCCCTGGTTATTTTGGTGGTAACGTTTATGGTTTACGGTAAAAAAGGTAGTTTGCCGAAACAAGACGCAGCATTGACAGGTTGGGAAAAACTTTCTGCAAACAAGTTGTACTTCGATGAAGTGTACAACGCCTTGTTTGTGAAACCGGTACTGTGGATGTCTGAAAAAGGCTCCAAGTATTTCGAAGGATTGTTATTGCACCGCGGAGTCGTGGGGATGGCACAAGGGATCAGCAAGTCTGGCGAATTGGTGCGCAAATGGCAAAGTGGTAGAACCGACAGCTACATCTTATGGATGGTTTTCGGTATCGTAGGTTTAGTAGTGTATTTCCTTATTTATAAAAACTAGTACGTGGAACTGTTATTATTGATATTACCGGTTTTCTTTGCGTTGAGTGTCTTGATACTACCGCAAAGTTTTGTGCGCGTGTTTGCGATCATGGGAGCTTTGGTTTCCTTGGGTCTTACGGCGGCAGTGAGTTGTTCCTATGATGTGAACAGTGGAATACACTATTTTTGGAATCAAGAATGGCTCTCTGGTTTAGGCCTTACTATGACTTTCGGGTATGATGGCATTGCCTTGATGATGTTATTATTGACCGCCGGTTTGGTACCGCTGATCTTCTTAAGTAATTGGGGACGTGACTTGTCATCAAATAAGGCATTTACGAGCATGGTGTTCTTGATGCAGTTTGGTTTGACGGGTGTCTTCGTAGCTTTGGATGGAATTTGGTTCTATGCTTTCTGGGAGATCACGTTGATTCCGATCTTCTTGATCACTTGGTGGTTTGGTGCTCCTGAACGCAAAGCAGCATTGATGAAGTTCTTCATCTACACGTTCGTTGGTTCCATTGCTATGTTGGCTTCGATCATCGCTTTGAAAGCGTATGCACCAAGTTTTGCTTACATGGATCTGGTAAATGCTGTTCTTGCAGATAAGGAGACGGCCGCATGGATGATGGGAGGTTTCTTCCTGGCTTTCGCGATCAAGATCCCCGTATTCCCATTCCATACGTGGCAGCCGGATACGTATACGAAGGCACCAATGGCTGGAACAATGTTGCTTTCCGGAATCATGTTGAAAATGGCTTTGTATGGAATGATCCGATGGATGTTGCCATTATTTCCAGAAGCTTTGGAATGCACCACGACACCAATTATTGTGTTGGCAACGATCGGAGTCGTGTACGGTGCGATCATCGCGATCAAGCAAAACGACATGAAACGTTTGTTTGCTTTTGCTTCCATGTCACACGTTGGATTGATTGCTGCAGGGATCATGACCAATACAGCTGATTCTCTATCCGGAAGTGTTGTGCAAATGATCAATCACGGTCTGGTTGCTGTGGGCTTGTTCTTGGCAGTGGACGTGATCGAGCGACGTTTGAATACACGCGACTTGAATGAATTAGGAGGTTTAGCTAAAACGGCTCCGAAATTCGCATTTTGGTTTGCCGCTCTTGCGTTTGCCTCTGTATCTGTTCCGTTTACCAGCGGATTTATCGGTGAGTTCTTATTGATCAAAGGCGTGTATGATTACAACTGGATCATGGGTGTCGTGATTGGAACGACCCTGATCTTGGCAGCTGTGTATACCTTCCGTGCGTATCAAATGAGTATGTACGGTCCGGTAAAACACGAGTCGTTCACAGATTTGCATTGGTCAGAAATGATCGTTTTTGCCGTGATTATGATCGTGGTGGTGGTACTAGGAGTATATCCGGCAGCCATCATGGATTTTATCGAACCAAGTGTTAAATCAATTATGGAGTTAGCCACTTCTACACCCATGAAGTAAACTATATGGAAGCGTTAATTGTACTTTTTGTCAGCGGATTAATTACTCTATTCATTGCTTTTGCGAAGAAACCAGGATTGGTGATCGCTTCAGCCTTGTTAGGTTTGACCGCTACTGTTGCGTTGATTGTGAATCAGTTGAGCACAAATGAAGCCCTGATCAATTTGAATTACGGCGGATTGAATTTTGATAACAGTGCGTTGAAATATGGCTTGGCAACTACCATTCTAACGGCAATCATGATCGGTATTGGTTATGAGAAATTCAAAGATGCCCCAAATCATACCGGAGAATATGTTGGTTTGTTGATGATCTCAGCAACGGGAGCCTTGATCATGTTTGCTTTTACGGACATGTTCATGTTCTTCTTGGGCTTGGAGATTTTGTCGATTCCAATTTATGTCATGGCTGGTTCCAACAAAGCGGATATTCGCTCGAATGAAGCGTCACTGAAGTATTTCCTGACGGGTTCCTTTGCAACGGGAATCATTTTGTTCGGTATCGCATGGATCTATGGTGCAACAGGAAGCTTTAACCTGGCAGAGATCGGAAGTGCTGCATCTGATGGTGCTGACAATTCCCTGCTGTTGGTTGGAATTCTATTGATCTTAGCGGCATTTTTGTTCAAAGTGGGGGCAGCGCCATTCCATTTCTGGAGTCCGGATGTGTATGATGGTGCTCCCCATGCAGTAACCGGATTCATGGCATCTGTTGTGAAATTGGCTGCTTTTGGTGCCTTCTTAAAATTGTTTGTATGGTGTTTCGGATCTGCTGAATTGAAGCAGTTTTGGGGTCCGGCACTGGCAATTTTGGCTGTGTTGACCTTATTCGTCGGTAATTTGTCTGCGTTGCGCCAGGTTACGTTGAAGCGCATGTTGGCCTACTCGTCGATTACTCACGTGGGTTACACCTTGATGGTGATCTTGACATCGTCTGCCACTTCTTTTGATGATCTGTGGTTCTACATGTTCGCTTACGGATTCTCGATTGCCGGAATCATTGCTGTGGGAATTGCGGTGAACGATGAAGAAGATAAGATCGAAGCATTGAAAGGACTTGGTCAACGAAATCCATTCTTAGCATTTGTAGGTATTCTTTCGGTTTTATCATTGGCTGGTATTCCATTAACTTCCGGATTCTTCGGGAAATACATGGTGTTCTCAGCTGCTTGGTCTGAATACAGTTGGTTGGTGATCATTGCCTTGATCAATTCTGCGATCAGTATCTATTACTACTTGAAACTGATCACAGCGATGATGAGCAAGTCGGATGTACCACAAGCAAAGATCACGATCTCGCCTTTGACAGCCTTGATGTTGGCGATCAGTATTGTGGGGATGTTGGGACTGACTTTCATCGTAGCAAGCCTGTAAGCGCAGACCTTAAAAAGCTTTAAAAATAACGGCTACTCGTTTCAGATTGGTATCTTCGTGCCATGAAGAAATGGAGTAGCCTTTTTGTTTGTGCCGGTTTTAGCACCATTGGTTTTTCTCAATTATTGGACAATTCGCGTGGAAACGCCTTTACAGATGTGCCATTTTTCAATACACATTTTGTACATGCAAGTAAGATCAAGTCGATCCGAGGCGATTATACGTTCAAGAAGCAAGGTGACATCATGCGCCAAACGGATTACGTCTATGTGTTTGATTTCGATACCTTGGGAAATCTGGTTCGCCACTACGAAACAGCAAAAGGTGATATTGTAACCGATACAACAGTGCGTTTGTACGATTATTCCCAAAAGGGATGGCTCTTGCGCAAACGGGTATCCCAGAAGAAAGGATTTCTTTCCACCTATTATACCTACGATACGGCGGGCAATGTAGTTAAGGAAGAAGTGTACCGCGATATCGATACTACGCACTCCATGTTGGAGCCGATTATCGAGCGTTCTTTGCTCTGGAACAGTGAAACGATGAGCTACGAACAGTACGAAGGTCAGTTTCGCAAAAAAGTCTATAATAGTTACGGCAACCAATACTTGGAAGTGACAACCTTGTATGATTCTCTGGGTTATTTGAAAAAAATCGAAGAGTTGTATACGATCACGCGAAATAAGCTTGAAACGTTTTATAGCTATTCCGATAAAGGTTGGGTAGAACGCGTAACTGTTGTAAAGAACAATGATTCCATTCCCTTATCTGAAACCGTGTTCAGTTATGACGAGTTTGGAAATTTACAATCAAAGAAATATTATAAGAATGGTGTTTTCACAACGGAATATCAAATCGTGTATTCTGGATTGACCGGTTTGCTTTCTTCAGTGATCATTCGGGAGGTTAGTACGAATTTCCTTTCTATCATCCGTTTTGAGGAACCGGATTTTTGGGATCGCCCTCGCATAGAATCCAAATAAAAAAAGCCCGTTCGATACGAACGGGCTTTTTATGTTTAATTCCGGATTAGTCCATCAATGGATTCATCAACCCAAGTTCGGCCAATCGACGGTTGTCGATCACTTTGTATTTCTTTTGCAATCCGCGGCGAATATCGCTTGCAGCGTTTCCGCGCATTTGAGCCAACAACTGTGTGCGCTCTGCATCGTAGTTTGCAGCTGCAGGAGCCTTCACAGTTTTGTTCAATTTGATCACATAAACACCGTTCGTTCCAATCAATGGAATGGTTGTTTTTCCATCTTTCAAACCAGAGAACAAAGAACCTACTACTTCGTATTCCATACCACCACCTTGGATGTTCGGATTAGCGAAAGTAACGTCTGATTGACTCACCGCAGTTCCCAAACGTTTTGCGATCACGTTCAAGTTGCGCTCTTTACCAATCTTAGCAATGATACGAGCTGCTTTCTTTTCTTTGATCAATTCGTTTTTCATTTGCGTGTATGCGTCCTCAAAACTTGGAGCACCTTCTTTGCGAATTGAGGAAACCATCGCAATGATGTAACGGTCCTTATCCTGAATAGGAGCCGGACACAACTGTCCAACTTCCGCGTCGTCATTGTATGCCAATTCCAAGATCTTTTGTGATGCCAACTTCGTGTTGAATCCTTGTACATTTGGTTGTTCATCGAACATGCGAACCGGACGAGCGAAGTAGTTTTCTTTTTTCGCCAAGGTATCAAACAAGTTCAATTTCGCCATCACATCTTCCGTAGCGGAGATCTTTTGTTCGAACTTGTACAACAAATTGTACACTTTATCTTTCAATGCAATGTTAGTTTCTTCAGAAGGAGTTAACGTTTTCTCGATCACTGCCAGTACCGGGAATTTAGGAGCATCCTTGCGATCCATCACTTCCATCACGTGCCAACCAAACTGCGATTCTACAACTCCTACTTTACCGATCGCTTCTTCGTAAGCAAATTTCGCGAAAGGCTCAACCATTTCATCGAAACGGAAATCTTCGTAAACTCCGCCTTTCTCTACAGATCCTTGGTCTTTCGAATACTTCTTAACCAATGCTTCAAAATTGTCTTTGTTCACCACTTTTGCAATGGAATCTGCCAACTTCTTGTCAGACGCTTTTTTGGATTGATCACCAACCAAAATGTGGCGTACTTTCAATAGTTTCGAGTTGAAATCCAATACTTTCGCGATGCGTGTTTTTCCGTTATCGTAGTATGGACCAACAATCTGACCAATAGTAGCCGTTTTGAAAACAGTATCCATTTCCATCGGGTAAGTCATTCCAGGACGAGCCTTTTGGTCACCTGCCGGACGGAACGTAAAGCTTTTTGAAGCACCGAACGCTTTCAGATCAGAGTTCGTCATAACAAATACAGAATCGTTTGCTGCATTCGCAAATTCGTTCTTCAACTTGTTCATCACTTTGTTGAACTCCATGGAGTCGCGCTTTGAAGGTTGGATCATGATGTCGAAATACTTCACATCGCGTCCCGCCATTACTTCAAACTTCTTCTTTCCTTTGTTCTCTTCCCAATAGTTGCGGATCTCTTCGTCCGTTACTTTGATCTTATCATCTTCGATATCACGGAAGCTACCCATGACAAAAGAAATAGATTTCACTTCCTTTTGAGCTTTGTATTCGTTTTTCGCTTCCAATTTAGTAACGTACAGACCTTGACTCATGATCTGGAAGTACTTTTCTTGCTTGCGGTTCTTTTTCAAACCGTCTTTGGTATCCTTCCACTGCTGTGCTTGCTGAGGATCCGTAGCTTTTTCACGATCCGCAATGAATTTCTCCAATTGCTTCACGTTCAACTTCCCGGTAGTCGGGTCTGAGAAGTTCTGCTGAATGTCCGGCATCAAGGTGAATCCATCTTCTCCGTACAAATAAGCGGTGAATTCTTGATCGGAAACATCAATTCCCAAAGCTTCGTATTCTGTTTCCAACAATTGCTCGTCAACTGTCAACTGCCATGCACGGTCTGCACTTTGTTCTGCATCGCGCTCGGTGTACTCACGACCTTGCTGCTGTGCTTGCTGCATATCGTTCATTTGGAACTGGCTCACGTACTTTTGGAAGGTTTCCATATTCACGTCTTCACCAGCCACTGTTCCGTTCGAAATTTGTGTTGGTCCACCACCGAATGAATCGAAAAAGCCTGTTAAAATAAAGGTAACCAATGCCAATCCAACAAATCCGATCAAGACATAACGTCCTTTGTCTCTAATAGCTCCAATAACTGCCATCTTCTGTTTTTTTGTAAGGGTGCGAATATAATCAGTTGAACCGACTTATAAAAGAATTGTATCTAATTTTCCTTAGAAATACCTGTATAACACAACTTTTTAGGTCAAATCCTGTTATTACAAGAATCCCAAGTGTGGAAAATCGCGTATTTCAGCTAAATGGAACGAAATGAGAACAATACTTATGTCAGCTTTGCTTTTGGTTGCTCTGTCCGCATGTGGACAAGAAAAGCGTGAAGAAAAGAAACCGGTAGAAAAGGTGAAGGATCTGGACAAATACAGCGTCGCTTACTTTGGAAGTGGTTGTTTTTGGTGTGTGGAGGCGATCTATGAGTCGGTTGATGGTGTCGTGGAGGTAGAGTCTGGTTATGCAGGCGGACATGTTACGAATCCGACATACGAACAAGTGTGTGCGGGTACTACAGGTCACGCTGAAACAGTGAAGGTTTATTTCGATTCCACACAGATTTCCTATGCCAAACTCGTACAGGTTTTTTACAATTCACACGATCCTACAACGGCGAACAAACAAGGTCCGGATCGCGGTTCGCAGTATCGCTCAGCGATTTTTTACCAAACTGATACCGAACGAAAAATCGCACAGTCTGCCATTGACTCTTTGCTCAAAGCGAAGGTTTTCCCGGTAATCACTACGGAAGTAGCGCCGTTCACAGCTTTTTACAAAGCCGAAGAATACCACCAGGATTTTGAATGCAAAAATCCAAACAATGGTTACGTGCGCGCTGTGTCCTTGCCTCGCTTGGAGCAGTTTCAACTGAAAATGCCGGAAGTGATCAAGAAAGAGGAATGAGATCAGCGCAACAGTTGTTGAAGTTCGGTCAAGTTTTTCGCAGGAGCGGAACAGGTGTTGTTTACGCACCACAGGTATTGCTCATTCGAGGCGTATTTGACAAGCGCGAACGGAGAAAGTAACTGCTGTAATTCCAGCGTTCGTTCGGTTTTTGGCACCGTGAGATATCCCACACCTTCTTCCAGACGCAATAACAACAAGGCCCAATTGGAATAGCCACTGCCGTATTGCTCCATGCCATCGGCGATGTTCGCCAACATTTGCAAGGCTTGCTTTTCCAGTTCAGGTTGTTCTGTTAACAAGGACAGGTCCAGTAGGTTATGTGCCATGACACTGTTCGTGGACGGGATCACGTTGTCATTGATCTCCATTTTACGAGCGATCAGATCCGCGTTTGGTCCGGTAAAGTAATACATGCCGGTTTCAGCATCCAGAAATAGTTTACGGGTAGTTGCTTCCAAGGCAACAGCTTTTTCCAGCCACTGTTCGTCGGCGCTCAATTGATATAATTGCACGAATGCTTGAATGACGAAGGCGTAATCGTCCAAGAACCCCGAAATGAACGAGCGCTCATTCTGACGTGTATGCCACAAAGTGTGATCCGGGTTCAATTGGTATTGCGCGATCCATTTTCCAATGCGTAAGGCCATGGATTGGAACGAATCATCGCCGGTAGCCCGATATGCGGCGCAAAGTCCGGTGATCGTCATGGCGTTCCAAGCCGTCAAACATTTGGTATCTGTAACTGGTTTGATCCGTTTCAAGCGGTGTTGCAGTAGGTCGTGATTCGCTGTTGCGATGTCTTCTACCGAAATTCCAGTCCGTCTGGCGTAAGCTTCCCACGTCTCATCACGCAATGGAATCCAATAATCATGTTCCCAATAACCTTTATTTCCAGGATTGTAAAGTGCCCAGTACCAAGCGGCACGGTCAGCACCAAGTACGGATTCAATTTCACCGCGGTTCCAAACGTAATATTTGCCTTCAATACCTTCCGAATCGGCGTCTTGTGCTGCAAACAATCCACCTTCTGCTCCGAGCATTTCTCGTTCCAACCACAACAAAGTTGTTTGCAAAACGCGCAAGTATTCAGGATCCGGATTATGCTGATAGGCATGGGCATACAATTCCAGCAATTGGCCGTTGTCGTACATCATTTTTTCGAAATGCGGCACCTTCCAAAGCATGTCGACCGAATAGCGCGAGAAACCTCCACCGATCTGATCGTAAATGCCACCCAAAGCCATTTTGCGCAATGTCAATTCCGTGTGTTGACGGATGGCATCGTGTTCGCGCGTTACTGCATAATGAAGCAGGAACAGGTAATTGGATGGAAGCGGGAATTTCGGGGCGTGAGTTGGACCACCCTCGTGATTATCCATACGTCCTTGCCAGCGACGGATCAGTTCCGGTAAGATCGTGGTATCTATTTTTTCGTTTACGGATGCTTTTTGGATCACTTCCGCTTGTTGTACGCCTTGCGTCAGTTTTTCGGCGTATTCCAACACCTTGTCCAAATCATTCGTGTAGGTGTGATTCAAGGAACGGAGCACATGCATCCATTGTTCTTTCGGAAAATACGTTCCGCCATAGATTGGTCGCCCATCCGGTAAGGTAAAACAGTTCAAGGGCCATCCGCCGCGTTGCGTCATAAGTTGTACGGCTGTCATGTACACCTGATCCACATCCGGTCGTTCTTCGCGGTCCACCTTGATACACACGAAAAATTTGTTCATCAGCGTAGCCACTTCTTCGTCTTCAAAACATTCGTGTTCCATCACATGGCACCAATGGCAGGAGGAATAGCCGATCGAAATGAGCACCAATTTGTTTTCTCGTTTGGCGGTTTCAAAAGCTTCATCAGACCATGCAACCCAATTCACGGGGTTGTGGGCATGTTGTTGCAAATAAAGACTGCTTTCGTTGATGAGCTCGTTCGTGTACTGTTCCATGTGACAAAAATAAGGGATTATCCGGTGAGAAAATCGCTTCGGTTCGCTTGTGTGACAGTAGTTACCTGCCCCTTGTTTTGGACAACATTTTCCTGTTCAAAACTCGCGTAGTGGAAAGCCGGGATTCAGAAAGTTTGCCGTACATTTGCAGGCAAATTCGTAAATACCTGTGAAAGAGTTACAACCGTATCATGTTTTGTTGTATGTAGTCGGCATTTTTGCCTTGTTACTTCCATTATCATTCATGGTGAAAGAGGATAAGGTAAAATTGGGCGGACTTGAAATGCGATTTCTAAGTTTTGATAACGTATTGACGCCTGTTAAGCCGGTTGAAAAAAAGGACATTTCGAACATCGTAAAAGTGGATACGCTTTTAACGGCACCTAAAGTAGATTCGCTCAAGAAGAACAACTTTCAGACGGATGGCAAATTGGGTGCGCCGGATGGTGGGCAATTGAGTGCTGAAGCAGCAACGGCATTGGAATACAACGAATACGGGTTGCAGGCTTTGCACCGCCTTTTTGAGAAATTGGAAACGGCATCTAGTGGAAAGAAAGTACGAATCTTGCACTACGGAGATTCACAGATCGAAGGCGACCGCATGACCGCATACATTCGACAACGTTTGCAGAGTCAATTTGGAGGAAACGGTCCCGGAACCATTCCTGCGATGAATGTGTACAACACCATGACCTTCAAGCAGCGTTATTCAGAGAATTTCAAACGCTACACGGCATTTGGAGGCGCAAAATTGCGATCCAAAAAGTACGGATCCATGTGCAGCGCCGCGCGTTTTACTCCGGAATACGATTCTTCGGAATTGGCCGTAGTGACGTCTATCAAAGAAGCTTTTATCGAGATCGAACCATCCAACAGTGCGTATGAACGCGCCCGGAAATTCAACAATGTGTACATGTACTACTCGAGTTGCGTGAAGCCATGTAAGGTGAAAGTGTTCAAAGGTACAGAATTGATCCATGAGGACAGTTTGATACAAGACGGCAAGTACCACTCCATGAAATTGTCCTTCGAATCCACTCCATCTAAATTGCGTTACGAGTTTTCTGCGGCTGTGAGTCCAACGATCATCGGCTTTTCCCTGGAGGGAGATTATGGTGTTCAGGTGGACAACATCGGAATGCGCGGATCGAGCGGTACGTTCTTTGGTAAGATCGACCACACAACAGCATCGAAAATGTACACCGAACAAAACGTAGAGATGGTGATCATGCAATTTGGTGGAAACTCGGTTCCTTATTTGAAGGACTCCAGTGCCGTTCGGAATTTTGCCAAGAATTTCAAGGGTCAATTGTACACCTTGAAAAAATTGCGTCCGTCGGCTACAGTGGTGGTGATCGGACCAAGTGATATGTCAACTTCCAGTGTGAATGGGATGGTTTCTTATAAAATGCTGCCGTATTTAGTGACAGAAATGAAACGCGTAACGAAAGAAACCGGTTCGTGTTATTGGGATCTGTTTGCGGCCATGGGTGGAGAGAATTCCATGCCAAGTTGGGTGGAACAAGGATTGGCTGGAAAGGATTACATTCACTTTACGAACAAAGGAGCGAGTATTGCTTCCCAATTATTCTTCGATGCCTTTGCCGCCGAATATGTGCGCTGGAAAGGAAGTAAGTAAGGATCAATGCAGTGGCAGCGAATTAAATATTGGATGAAAATCAGCGCATACATATCGGGGATCATTTTTGCATTGTGGGCTTGCACAGCACGTTCACAACACGATACTTTACCCGATCGTTCGCCGCTGAACACCTATTTTTTTCCGGCGTTTTTAAACATTGACACGAACTTACACCACAAATACCCATTCATCAATTTCTCGGAAAATTGCTTCCGGTTCTACACGCCAAACTCCAAGAATTGGGAAAAGTTATACCGCGATTTTCGGGCAATGGTGGCAAGCAAGGACCGCAAATTGAATTTCTACCACATCGGTGGGTCGCACTTGCAAGCGGATATCTATACGCACGACATCCGCACCTACATGCAAACCCACTGGAATGATCTTCCCGGTGAACGCGGATTGATCTTCCCATTCGATCTGGCAAAGACGAACAACCCGTGGAACTACGAATTTCGATCGCCGAACAGTTGGAAAAATTACCGCAGTGTAAGTGCCAGACCGGAAGGCTTGGATTTTGGACTATTGGGTGCTGTTGTAGAATGTGATGATTCCGTGATCTCCGTGCGCTTTCGTTATGACAAGACAGAAACACGTCCCGGATTTACCCGCTTGCGCATTTATCACAATAAGGGTTATTTCCCGTACGAATTGAATTACGGCGAACACGAGATCTTGGTGGTGGATACCTATCACAACGAAGCGTTGGGCTACACCGAAACAATCTTTACGGATCCGGTAGACACCTTTGATCTGCAGTTCATCCGCACAAGTATCAAGCCATTCAATTTACAATTACACGCGTTCCAATTATCGAATGCGCACCCCGGCGTTTCGTACACCGCGATCGGGATCAACGGGGCAGGCCTGTACACCTATTTGGCGAATAAGAACTTTGAAGAACAGCTGAAGGAATCGCCACCGGATTTCTTTGCCTTTTCCGTTGGTACCAATGATGCAAACGTGCCTTATGGTTCTTTCAAGCCGGAAATCTACAAGCGGAATCTGGAAAATCTTTTGTTGAAAGTACTGCGGGCAAATCCGAATTGTGCCATTTTGCTCACAGTGCCTAACGACGCCTATTACAAAAAGCAATATCCGAACAAGAATGTGGCTCGCCAACGCGACGTGATCATCGAACTGGCTAAAAAATACGAATTCCCGGTTTGGGATTTTTACGGCGTGATGGGCGAATTGGGTTCCTCGAAACGCTGGATGACAGCCGATCTGATGCGCACCGATTTTGTGCATTTCACCGCAACGGGATACCACCTGAAAGCCGAATTGTTCATCGACGCTTTTGAAAAGTGGTTGCAACAAATGGAAAAACGAAACAACTATTAATACGAAATAATCCGAATGGAACGCCTGCACGAGATATTCAGCTTTGCACCCATGAGTTCAATGACCTTTAATCGCTTGGATTTTTGGTTGTTCTTCATTTTTATCATGATGGTCTTTTCGATGCTGCACAAACATCAGCTGATGCGCAGCATCTTCATCACGGTAGTCAGCTTGTTCCTGTACTATAAAACATCCGGCTTGTTCGTGCTTCTACTGGGACTTTCCATTGTCGTCAATTACGGACTCGGGAAATGGATCTTTCAGCAAACCAAAGACAGCGCAAGGAAATGGATCATTGCTTTTTCCGCAATATTCAATGTATTCTTTCTGGCTTACTTCAAATACGCCTATTTCTTCACGGAATCTTACAACAAACTTTTCCAGACCGATTTCAAGATCATGAACCAATTCGCCGTGTGGGGGAATGGATTCTTCGGCGATGGCACCTTCGAGACAACGATCCTACTTCCTGCTGGAGTAAGTTTCTTCACCTTTCAATCGATCTCGTATGTGGTGGATATTTACCGAAAGGAAATTGAACCGGTCAAGAATTTTTGGGATTATGCGTTCTATGTGACTTATTTCCCTCACGTGATCATGGGTCCGATCGTGCGTGCACGCGACTTCATTCCACAGATCTATATGCCGTTCCAATTGAACAAAAAAGTGTTCAGTGAATCGGTATTTATGATCGTAAAAGGATTGTTCAAGAAGATCATTTTAGCCGATTACATTGCGGTTCATTTCATCGACAAGGTGGTAGACGCACCAGATGCCTATCCGGGATTCGTATCGGTGATGGCCATGTGGGGATATTCCTTGCAGATCTACGGCGATTTTTCGGGTTACACAGACGTCGCGATCGGATTGTCGCGCTTGATGGGCTTTGAATTGCTTCCAAACTTCAACTCGCCATACAAAGCCAATTCCGTGGCCGATTTCTGGCGCCGTTGGCATATCTCATTAGGCTCTTGGTTGCGCAACTATTTGTATATTCCCCTGGGAGGAAATAAAAAAGGAACGATCGGAACGTATATCGCTATTTTGATCATTTTTATTTTCTTGATCTTCATTACTGGTTGGTACGAATTGATCTTTGTGTATATCGGCTTAATGGCACTTTACGGCATCGCGGTCTTGATCTCGCCTGCTGTGAAGACCTTTATGCATCGCGATCTCAACTTGCTCATTACGATGATCATTGGTGGCTTGTGGCACGGACCGTCGCAGAACTTTGTGATCTGGGGAGCCATGAACGGTGCTGCACTGGTTATTTACAACTACTGGAAAAAGATTTCACCGTATGAGAACAAATCGTGGTGGATCGTGCATTTTTGGAAGATCTTTATCACGTTTAACTTTATCACATTCACCCGCATTTGGTTCCGATTGAAAGAGGATGGTGCACCGAATAAAATGTTGGACCGCATCTTCAATCATTTCGATTTTGATTGGACTGTCATGGGAACCGTGTTGTGGAGTTTTGGAACCGTTTTCATTTTGATCGGGATCGGATTTATTCTGCACTGGTTGCCACAACGCATCAAGGATGGTGGGGTAGCAGCTTTTGCAAAATTGCCAATGGCGGTACAAATGATCGGTGTTGCCATTGCGATCCTGTTCATGTATCAAGCCGTTTCTGATTCGTTCAAACCATTTGTTTACCTAGAATTCTAACAAGATGGAGGAACGTTTGGTGCATTTTCAAGATTTGGGGCTGATCGATTACAAAGAAGCTTGGGATTTACAAGAAAAGCTATTTGGAGAAACCATTGCGCTGAAGATTGCACGTCGCAATGAAACATCCATTGAGGAAACTCAAAACTATTTGCTGTTTTGCGAGCATCCGCACGTGTACACCTTGGGCAAAAGTGGAAGCGAAGACCATTTGTTGTTGGATGAAGCAGGCTTGAAACAAGAGAACGCCGTATTTTATAAGATCAATCGGGGAGGAGATATTACCTATCACGGTCCTGGTCAATTAGTTGCATATCCAATTTTCGATCTCGATCATTTTTTTACGGATATACACAAATACATGCGTTATTTGGAGGAAGCGGTCATCCGAACCTTGGCGCATTACGGGATCAAAGGAGATCGCTACAGCGGTTTTACGGGTGTTTGGATCGATCCGGATGGACCCAATGCACGCAAGATCTGCGCCATGGGTGTAAAATCGTCGCGGTGGGTAACGATGCATGGGATCGGATTCAATGTCAATTCCAACCTTTCGTATTTTTCGCACATCGTTCCTTGTGGAATTGATGATAAAGCTGTAACTTCCATGGAACACGAATTGGGTAGACCGGTGGATATGGACGAAGTGAAAGCGATCCTAAAGCGTGAACTGGCTCTTCAATTCGATTTTCGTTACACCGATTAAACACACGTGCCATGAAAAAAACCATCATTACCTGGAGTAAACGCATCGGATGGTTTCTGGCGATCCTGCTCATCTCGGCCAATTTGTTCATCGTTCTAAGCGGACGTTTTTACCTCTACAAAGGTGTTTATTTTACATACTTGCGTGGGGAATCAGGACCAACGATCTTTGATCTGGATAAATTTCCTGTGGATACGATTTTGGAGGCCCAACAGTCGGTACCGTGGGCTGAAAAGGACTTGCTGACATTGACGCAAGCGGAAGTAAATTACATGCAGCAGTGGCAAACCAGTTCCTTCCTGGTGATTCACCGCGATTCGATCGTCGCCGAAAAATACTTCAACGATCACCTGCCGAAAACGGTTTCAAACTCCTTTTCTGCTGCAAAAACAGTAGTTGCGCTCCTGATCGGCATTGCTTGGGATGAAGGGAAGATCAAGAGTTTGGACGAGCCCGTTTGGCATTATCTCCCGAAATTCAAGGAAAATAACCGCGATCAGATCACCATTCGCCACTTGCTTTGGATGGCCTCCGGATTGGATTGGACAGAAAGTGGAACGGATCCTTTGTCCGACAATTCCGAATCCTATTACGGCTGGGACCTGTGGGGATTGGTGCATCAACAACAGCAAGAACAAGCACCGGGCATGCGTTTCAATTACCAAAGTGGGAACACACAGTTGTTGGGGTATATTTTGGAGAAAGCCACCGGTGAATCGCTCGGGAATTACGCATCACGCAAGTTGTGGCAGCCCTTGGGAGCGGAATCGACTGCTTTTTGGAGTTTGGATAAATTGCATGGCGATCCGAAAGCATTCTGTTGTTTGTACAGCACCACACGCGATTTTGCCAAATTGGGCCTCTTGTTCACGCATCACGGAAATATTGGCGGTAAACAGATCGTATCCAAAGCGTATCTGGATGAAATGGTGAAAAATCCGAAGCTGACTACCGATGAAGGCGTGCCGAACACCCGTTACGGACTGCATGTTTGGACCTATGTTTCAAACGGACATAAAGTGGTCTATTACCGCGGAATGAAAGGGCAATATGTGATCACGGTGCCGGAAGAAGAGCTGATCATCGTTCGTACCGGATCGCGCAGGGCACCTAATGTTCGTGTACCGAAAAATGTGCGCAGTCTAACGAAAGCGGAACAGGAAAAATTGGATCATCCGGAGGATCTCTTCCGATATTTGGAGGTGGGAAGACGAATTGTACGGGAATCTTCCCAAAGAAAATGAGTAATTTCGTGGCCTAATTGTATGGTATGCGCGACGAACTTAAGAGTCCGGTTGTAGAAAATGTCAAATTGGTAGTAGTTCCGGAGATCAACGAAGAAGGAGGAATTCAGCACTATGTGTATTTATTGAACTTGCGTGACGACATCATGGAAGGGATCATCATCACGTCAAACGGTTACGGACTGGATGTGAACTCAGGCGAGAAGATCAAAACGTCAACCTTGCGCCACTCTTTGGAGGTATTGCTTCCGGATGAGGCGGCTAAGATCGAACCGATCATGGAAGAGGTCTTTGGCTTAACGAATGAATATTGGGTAAGTTTTTGGGTGGAGGATACTTTGTATGATAAGAAGTTCATTTTCTTACCGGAAACGATCCAAGAAAAAAATTACACAGCGATCCCGAAACTTGGCAGAAAGGGAATCATGGTTGGATAAAA
>CAYRVL010000028.1:0-17716 GCA_964427665.1 uncultured Fluviicola sp.
GCGCACCAGCTAGGTTAAAAATGAAATAAGCGTTTTCAAGCTTTTACTCACCGGCTTATTTTTTTTTCAAAATGGGGTAACTTTTTTCATTTTTTGCGGTATAGACTTTCGGTACGATTGTTGCCAACCCGAACTGTAGTTTAAAAGAAATGATTTAATGCTTATGTGGAAAAATTACTTGAACCTCTCCCTGTTTTGTTCAATTTCCTTAGTAAGTCTTTCACAAGAAGAAGACCCCTCGTGTTTACCACCAGACAAAAAGATTCAGAAATACATCACTGCAGGAACAAATGCCCCGGATGCGAAAACGGCTGTTGACAATTTCAACAAAGCCATGGAAGCTGCTCCGGACAATGCAGGTGTCTATTACGAATACGGCCTTTATGCCTACAATAGCGGTGTAAAGTATTACGAAACCAACCCAAATCCGGCCTTGGGCGACAAGAGTTTTGCCAAAGCAGAAGAAATGTTTGAGAAAGCCGTTGAGTTTTGCAACGACTACCACTCCGACATGTACTATTACTTGGGTGTGATCAACTATTCGCAAGATCAAAAGGACGTTGCCGCAAAATGGTTCGAAAAGTTCGCCGCCTTCAAGAGTGATGACAATTCCCGCTATAGCGACGATTACGCGAAAAAGCTTGCTGATGTGAAGTCCTTTTTGGCTACGAACAAAGAAGAACAGGAGATCCTTTCGAAAGAAGTACCGTTCAACCCGACGATGGTTCCGAACGTGTCTTCCGGAAATGACGAGTATTTCCCGATGATCTCTCCGGACAACTTGTTCATGTTCTTCACGCGTAAGCAGGACATGAAAAACCTGGGCGATATGGTGAGTAACTGGAAAGAGATCTACACCTACTCCGAGCGCAAAGATGAAAATGGTCAATTTACTTCTGGTACTTCATTCAAAGCGCCGTTCAATACCGGAGCATTTGACAGTTACGGAGCCGCAACGATGTCGGTGGATAACAAAGAAATGATCATTTGTGCGTGTAAAAAGACCGAAATCTACAGCAAGCCCTATCTGAATTGCGATCTTTACTCTACGACCTTCAATAAGATCGGACCGAATCCGAACGATTACGAATGGACAGAATTGGTGAATTTGGGTCCAAAGATCAACACACCGGATGGCTGGGAAGGTCAACCTTCGATGTCAGCTGACGGACAAACCTTGTTTTTCACAGCAAATCGTCCTTCTACAAGAGATAATGACGTGTTCATCGTCAAACGCAATGCGGACGGAACGTGGGGAACTCCTACTCCATTCAATGAGATCAATACGGCAGGGAAAGACAAGAGTCCCTTCTTGCACCAGGATAGCGAAACTTTATATTTTGTATCGTCCGTTTCGGATGATCGCAAAGGCGTTGGAGGCACTGACATCTATTATATGCGTGAAGAAAACGGCGTTTGGGGTAAACCGGTAAATATTGGTTATCCGATCAACACGAAAGAGGATGAATTGGGCTTGTTTGTATCCACTGACGGAAAATTGGCTTACTTCTCTTCCCGCGTAGGTGGAAACTGGAATATCTACAGCTTTGAATTGTACGAAGAGGCACGTCCGAAACCGGTAACCATCTTGAAGGGTGATTTGAAAGATCCGAATGGAAATCCGGTTGAGAACGCTACGATCGAGATCGCGTATGCGAATTCTGAAAAAGTAGAAAGCGTGAAAGTGAACGGAAACGATGGGAAATTTGCCGTTGTTGTGAAGCAAGAAAAACCGCAAGACATCATGCTTTCCGTGAAGAAAGAAGGTGCTGCCTTCGATTCCAAATTGATCACCAAAGAGGAAATCGCCGACAAAAACAAGCGCGTTTCGAATGAATTGGCGGTGAAAGAATTGAAAGTCGGTGAAGCCTATACCATCAACGACATTTTGTACGATTACAATTCGGATGTGTTGAGTGAGAAATCGAAGTTCATTTTGCGTGAATTTGCCCGCTACCTGAAAAGCAATCCGAATATCACGATCATGATCCAGGGACACACGGATAGCGATGGCGATGATGCGAAGAACCTAGACCTTTCCGATCGTCGTGCAAAAGGCGTAAAGAAATACCTAGAGACACAAGGAATTGCTGCTAGTCGCATGGAAGCCAAAGGTTTCGGTGAAAGTGTACCGAAAGTAGAAAACGACACGGCTGCGAACAAAGCAAAAAATCGTAGAACAGATTTCGTTATTACAGGAATGTAAGAAGTTATAAAAATCAAAAAGGGGCAGATTCTTTCGAAACCGCCCCTTTTTTTGTAACTCAACTTTACTACTCCTTCATCCAGATCGCGCGGACCACAGCCGCTTTCCCTTGATGAAAAGGTCCTTCATCCAATACCGTCTCCAGACTTTCACAATAATCTAGCTTCACATCCAGTTGAACTGCTCGAACGAGCTCATCTGTTAGTAAAAAAGCCAGATCTTTTGGCCCACCAGAGGTATTATTCAATTGTTCTTTGGTAAATGCTTCCATGATCAAACGACCACCTGGTTTCAGATACGTTGCATAGCGCTGAAGCACAGATTCCAACTGATCTTCATGGATCGGTGCAAAAATGAACGCGATCACATCAAAACGCGGATGTGGACAATGATAGGATTCTAAACTTGCTTCCCGAACTGAGAACAAAGAACTCTCTCCGATGCGTTCTCGCATTTTCCTGCAGGCTACTTCACTGTAATCAAAGGCCTCCACACACCAACCTTGCTCGATGCAATAGTGCGCATTTCTACCCTCACCTTCAGCGGGCAACAACAGTTTTCCCGGCTTCCATTTGGAAAGTGTTTCAGCTAAGAACTCATTCGGTTTGTCGCCATACACACTCGGATGTTCCGCATAACGTGCATTCCAAAATTGCGGTCCCATGGATCAATGTGGTAATTTGTCTTTGACAACTCCATACAGGAATGTTCCGATCAACGCACCGAAGATCACGATCATGATCGACATGGCTCCGGTTCCGATCAAGACATACATCGGTCCGGGACAAGCACCAGCAAGTGCCCAACCGAGTCCGAAAATAGTTCCGCCCAAGATGTAGCGCCAGAAACTCTTGTCTTTGTCCTCAATGGAAATCACCTGTCCATTTACGTTTTTCATCTGAGTTCGTTTGATCCATTGTACGATCAAAACACCTAAGAACAAGGCACTACCAATGATCCCGTACATATGAAACGATTCGAAACGGAACATTTCATGAATGCGATACCAAGAAACAGCTTCGGATTTGTACATGATGATCCCGAAGACAATTCCCACCAATATAAATTTTAATGACTTTAACATGCTCGTTTAATTTAATGATGCATTAGAATAGAAAAGGAAAGATCAGATGTGTCATCACCAATCCACCGATAAAAAATCCGATCACAGCGATCAAGGATGGTAATTGCAAGTTGCTCAAACCAGAAATCGCGTGTCCGGAAGTACAACCACCGGCGTAGCGTGCGCCGAATCCAACCAAGATCCCGCCGATCAACAAGATGGCGATCCCTTTGAAGGACGTAATGGCTTCCATGCCATACAATTTTTCAGGAATAAGTGTTTTTCCCACCTCTGTGAATCCCTGAGCTTCCAATGCAGCGACCGTTTTAGGATTCAAGGCAACGGAAGTATCTGCTGACAAAAAGTTAGATGCAATGAATCCACCGATGATGGCTCCAATTACAACAAGCAAGTTCCATTTCTGACTTTTCCAGTCGAAATTGAAGAATTTGGCATATTTGCCGGCACCGGCTATCGTACACATCGTACGCAGGTTGGATGACATTCCGAAGTTCTTTCCAAACTTCAATAGTAAAAACATGATCAATGCGATCAGTGGCCCTGAGACATACCAAGGCCATGGTTGTAAGATTGCGTCCATAATTTGCAGTTTGTTTTAAAGAATTAGTAAGGGTAATTGAAGATGATTCAGCAAATAATCGTTTGTTTCTTTATTCATCAGTTTTTGCCAAAAACCAGGTTGTTCACGGAAAACGACTAACAGGTCAATGTCGTGTTCGGTTGTACATTTGTAGAAATCGTGATCATGTACCGAGCCCGCTACCTCTACTTCCGACATATCCAATCCTTGGAGACCGGTAATCTGCCCCACTCGATCCTTTGGATGGTCTGTTGTGTGCATCCACTTGATCTTCGCGTCATGGGCACGAGCAATGCGTTCAATACACATCAAGTTTTTACCGCTCATGGCTTTTTCGTCGATCACCACACCGATCGTTTTCAGCGTATCGTGCGAGCGATCACATTTCACAGAGATCAACGGCAAGTTTAGTTTGTGCACCATTTGTGCAGCAAATGAAGTTTGCAACGATTCGGTCCAATCGGTTACATGCGCTCCGGAAAGGACCAAGTCGATCTCATGCAATTTGGTATAATATTCAATGAATTGCAAGGGATTTCCGGCAACAACCACTCCTTTTGTATAAGGAAATGCGGACATGACACCTTGTAGAATTTTCTGTCGATCTTCAACTGTTTTGTAATGTTTACTGAGATCGAATTCGGTACAATTATCGATTACAGAACCGTCCATTTTTAAGGGAACCTCTCCGGAAACTGCATCCACGTGAATGAAATGAATGTTGGCCTCTAAAGGCATGATTGTTTTGCGGAGATAATCCAAAATGTACTGGTCCTTCTCATCGAATTTTAATAAGACTGCTACGTTCATGAAAGGTAATTTTTCTACAAATATCTTATTTTGGGCTTTCAACAACTGTCACAATTGTTACACATACAGAATTGAAAACAGCACAATTACCGGTATATTCACGGCTTGTAAACGATAACAAACTCAAACACAGGCAGGTTCAGAAGAATTTATTGAAAAATGTAACCTTTGTCACTTTACAACAGCGGTACATCCTTCAACTTTGCATAAACGAAACAGAGCAAATTAACTTTTAAGAACCTCACAAAAGTGTTAGACGTATGATTGCAATTGGTTATGTACTTGCTGTATTGGTTGGAGTGTCCCTTGGGCTTATTGGATCCGGTGGTTCCATTCTAACCGTACCTATTTTGGTGTATATTATGGACGTTGATCCAGTAATAGCAACCGCTTATTCCCTTTTCATTGTTGGAGCAACCTCGTTGGTAGGTGGAGTCCAGAATGCCTTATTGAAAAAGGTTGATTTTAAAACCGTATTGATCTTCGGAATCCCGTCGATCGCTGCTGTTTATTTGACGCGTGCGTTCATCATGCCTTGGATTCCGGAAGAACTCTTCTCGATCGGTGGTTTTGTATTTACGAAACCGATCGCGCTCATGTTGCTGTTCGCTATCGTGATGATCATGGCGTCCATTTCTATGATCAAACCTTCCAAAAATAAAGCTGAAGCTGACGAAGACAAACCGATGACCTACAACTATCCGATGATCCTCTTGGAAGGAACCGTTGTGGGTGTCCTGACGGGATTGGTTGGTGCCGGAGGTGGATTCCTGATCATCCCTGCCTTGGTATTGTTGGCTAAAATGCCTATGAAATTGGCCGTTGGAACTTCGCTTTTCATCATCGCAACCAAATCTTTGATCGGATTTACCGGCGACTTGAAGAACGCTGAAGCCATCGACTGGACCTTGTTGAGTATTTTCACCGCATTATCCGTAGTAGGAATCTTTATTGGGATCTTACTTTCCAAAAAAATTCCTGGCTCTAAATTAAAAACAGCCTTTGGATACTTCGTTTTGGTGATGGGTGTATACATCATTGCGAAAGAACTTTTCTTTTAACGCCCCCCCTGTTTCGTTGCTACATTCTATTAACTTTAAGCTGCTGAACTATGGAAAATAAAGAAAAAGATCGCCTATTGGCTTCCATACAACGACTTAACCGCGTCATTTTGTTGATGGTGATTGCAATGGTTTTCTTGGTAATTTACATGGAATACCGACCAAAATTCAACTTGTTCAATCGGGAGAAGATCGAAACAGTTCCTTATGTAGAACAAGTGCTAACTGCAGAAGACTCGGCTTGGCAAGAGTCGATGGTCGACATGTGGTACGCACCGGAGATCGCATCGGTTACCAATCCGGAATTGAGAAAACAATTGGAATACGGAAAAGACCTCATCGCACATACCGCGAAGTATTTCGGTCCAAATGGAAGTATTCGCAAAAGCACCAATGGATTGAACTGTCAAAATTGTCACTTGGAGGGAGGTACCAAACCTTGGGGAAATAATTACGCAGCTGTAAAGCACGGATACCCGAGATACAGACCGCGTTCCGGAGCGATCGAAACGATTGAAAAACGCATCAACGATTGCTTTGAACGGTCCCTGAACGGCGAAGCTTTGGCGAATGAAAGTCCGGAAATGAAGGCCTTGAAGGCGTACATTGAATTCTTGGGTTCTAACACGAAAAAAGGGGAAAAACCCAAAGGATCTGGAATTTACGAATTACCGCTTTTGTCGCGTGCCGCCAGCCCAAGCAATGGACGTGCGATCTATGATCAGAAATGTGCCAGTTGTCACGGCGCTGATGGTCAGGGTCAATTAAATCCTGACAAGATCGAATACGCATATCCGCCACTTTGGGGACCCAATGCATACAATGAAGGAGCCGGCTTGTTCCGATTGTCGCGCTTGGCAGGCTATGTACGTTTCAATATGCCGTTTGGCGTTGGGATCGACTCACCGCAATTATCCAACGAGGAATCTTGGGATGTAGCGGCATTCATCAACAGTCAACCGCATCCGAAAAAAGATATTTCGAAAGATTGGCCGAAGATCTCGGAAAAACCAATGGATCATCCATTTGGACCGTATTCGGATGGATTTAGTGAAGAACAGCACAAATTTGGACCTTACCAAGCTATTAAAGCTGCTAAAAAACAGAAAAAATGAGCCAGAAGCAACGACGACAATTTTTAAAGAATTTTGGAACACTGGGATTGGGATTGATCGCTGGTAAAATGGCCTTAGCGGAAGGAATTTCCACTACCGAAAGCGGTTTGGATGAACTTGAAAGCAAACCAAAAAAAGACAAGAACTCCGTCACCGTTTCCATATTGCAAACAACCGACGTTCATTGTCAAACACAATTGCACGATGAGTTGTTTTGGGAAAATGAGCAGACCGTATTCCGAAAAACCGGAGGATATGCACGTATTGCGACATTTTTCAAACAATTCCGCAAGAAAAATCCGCATACCTTCATCATCGATACCGGAGATATGTTCCAAGGCAGTGAATTGAGTGTCGAAACAACCGGTGAAGCTTTTGTGCCGATCTTGAATGCTTTGAACTACGACCTGTACCTACCTGGCAACTGGGAAGTGATCTATGGGAAACGTCGCATGCAACAATTGCTCGGAACGCTCACAGCACCAAAAGTCTGTGCAAACATGTATCACGATCTGGGAGAAGGAAAACGCGGAGAATTGATCTTCCCGCCATACCACATTTGGGTAGTGAACGGCGTGAAAATTGGCTTTTTAGGGTATACCGATCACTTGGTTCCATTAAGACAATCTCCTCTTTATTCAAAAGGGATCCTGTACACCGAACCTCATGAAAATTTGGCGCATTACGTGGAAGTTTTACGCGAACAAGAATCGTGTGCAGCCGTGATGATCATCGGTCACTTGGGACTTTCACAACAGATTGCCTTGGCGAATCATCCAGCGTGTAAGGGCGTTGATTACATTTTGGGAGGTGACACCCATGAACGCGTGCGCAAACCGATTCAAGGAACTTACGCAAAGATCGTAGAACCGGGAGCATTCGGATCATTCGTTGGGCAACTTGATCTGACCTTTGAAAAAGGCAAATTGGTGAAGGACACGTACGTTTTGCACGAAGTAAAAGAAAGCATCAAACCAGACAAGGAAATGCAAATCTTAATTGATTCGCGTGAGGCGGCTTATGCTTCTAAAATGCACGAAGTCATTGGTTATTCCACGATTCCGTTATACCGCTATTTTGTTGTCGAAAACCCGATCGACACGATGATCTTGAACGCTTTACATTGGAAATTCCCTGAGATTGACATTGTTCTTTCGAATGGTTTCCGTTTTTGTCCACCGCGCACCAGTAAAGATAACACGGGTAACGTTCCGATCACACACAGCTATATCTACGATATGTTGCCTGTTGACAGCACCGTGCGAACCGGAAAAGTAAGCGGCGAGCAATTGCGCAATTGGTTAGAAAAAGAGCTGAATAACGTATTCGCACAAGATGCCGGAAAGCGTTTTGGAGGTTGGGTTGTAAAATTCAAAGGCATGCAAGTGAAATTCCATGCCTTCAAACCGGAAGGTCAGCGCGTGGACAGCATCACTGTAAACGGAAAACCAATCGATCTGAGCGCAACTTACAGTATTTTAGCTTGTGAGCGCGATGGTGATCCGGAAGACATGTTGTGTCGCATGCGCAAAGTAAGAGAAGCAAAGAATACACAATCAACCCTGCACCAAGTGCTAATCGATTACCTGAAAACGCATTCACCGGTAACACCAATGCCGGAAGGAAATGCAGTAATTCTAGATGCTTCTCCTCAATTATTAACACAAGTTCACGGAGTAGATTACACCTTTCATTAAACAGCTATGAGATCTCTTATCCTTTTAACGATTTTTACTGTTCTTTCATTAGGCAGTTTTGCGCAACATCAACGAAAAGTTGTCATGCAACTGACCAGTTCAGACACCTTGGTGCATCAATCGCTGTATAAGCAATTGCATCATTTACGGGAAGCGGACTCGGAAATCGAAATCGAAGTTGTTTGCCATGGACCAGGCATGTCCTTACTGAAAAAAAACAACGAACAGAAACTTGCCGCTGCTCAAGAAGAAGCAAAGGGACACCTTCAATTTGTGGCTTGCGAAAACACGATGCGCGAAAAAAAGATCACGAAAGATCAATTAGCGTCAAATGTTGTTTTTGTGAAAGCCGGGATCATCGAAATCATTGACAAACAACAAGCCCACTGGAGCTACATCAAAGTAGGGTTTTAAACGAACACAAACACATGAAACGCATATTACTTTTACCCATGATCACATGGGCTGGTATTCTATTTTCTCAACATCAGGAATTACAAGAAGAACCGGTTATCTATAACGGGAACAATGTTCGCATCTCGGATTCCTCCTCTTTTTTGAGTGCTTTCAAAAGCGGCACTTTTCAGGGACATTTTCGTTACTTCTGGATGAACACCATTAATGAGGGTGCGCTTAAGGACTATTATGCCAATGCGATAGGTGGCGGTTTAAAATATGAATCCGCGATCTACAAAAATTTTCAATTTGGAGTAAGTGGCTTTTATGTATTCAATATCGGCTCATCGAAATTGTCTGAGGTCGACTCGATCACCGGCATGCCTAATCGCTACGAATTGGGTTTGTTCGATATAGAAGACCCGGAGAACCACAAAGACATTGACCGCTTAGAGGAACTCTATTTGAATTACCACTGGAAAAAAGGTCACATCACATTCGGACGTCAATTGGTAAATTCTCCATTTATCAATTTGCAAGATGGTCGGATGCGTCCAACAGGCGTAGAAGGAATCACATTCGACCATTTCGTAAACAAGGCACACCGCATTCAAGGAGCGTATATATATGCCTTTTCGCCGCGCAGCACTACCAAATGGTATTACACAGGAGAATCCATCGGATTGTATGCTCAAGGAGTTAATACAGACGGTACAAAACACAATTATGCCGGAAATTTAGAAAGTCGCTTCGCTGCATATCTGGATTATCAGGGAAAATTTGGAGAAAACTGGAAAGTTCAAGCACACAATTTACTGATCGATGATATTTTGAATAGTGCATTTCTACAAATCAACTGGAAAAAAGATCTAGCATCGAAACGTTATGTAGAAATCGCCGCACAATCCATACGTCAGGATGCGATCGGACACGGTGGTAACGAAGATCCAGCGAATGCATACGTCTCAAAGGGAAGTCACGCCATGACATTTGGTGCAAAAGCAGAATGGAAAGAGCACAAATCTACCTTTACTTTGGCTTACAACCACATTACTAAAGAGGGACGTTACTTAATGCCTCGCGAATGGGGACGGGATCCGTTCTTTACATTCTTGCCCCGCGAACGTAGTGAAGGTTACGGGAATGTGCACAGCATTCTCGTGAAGTATCAGCAAGCATTTCCAAGATTGCGCATGAAATCAACATTGGGACTCGCCCACCATTCCCTTCCGGATGTAAAAAATTATGCCTTGAACAAATACGGCATGCCTTCTTATTATCAGATCAACTGGGACCTGCGTTATTCCTTCCACAAAAAATTAGAAGGATTGGAACTTCAAACATTGATCGTTGCTAAGTTTAATGATGGTGAAACGTATGATAACCCTCGATATATGATCCACAAAACCAA
The DNA here is from genome assembly GCA_964427665.1 of uncultured Fluviicola sp. GTDB lineage: Bacteria > Bacteroidota > Bacteroidia > Flavobacteriales_D > Crocinitomicaceae > Fluviicola. The sequence continues at coordinate 10,361 of CAYRVL010000028.1, forward strand.
TATGTTATTAATAAACTTTGTATTGAATTATCACTTTTAGTAACTTTGGTTACTTCTTTTAATCCAGATACATCGCAACTTTGTATCATCAAACTGTAAAAAAAACAAACACATGAAAATCGAACAAATTTACACGGGATGTCTAGCTCAAGGAGCATACTACATTACATCCAATGGAGAAGCAGCAATTATTGACCCATTACGCGAGATCACACCGTACATCGAACGCGCTGAACAAGATGGCGTAAAGATCAAATACATTTTTGAAACACACTTCCACGCGGATTTCGTTTCTGGTCACGTTGACTTAGCAAAAGCTACCGGAGCAACAATCGTATACGGTCCAAACGCAAAAACAAGTTTTGATGCGCATATTGCAACGGATGGCGAAATATTCCAATTAGGTGATGTGACGATTGAATTGTTGCACACACCGGGACACACGATGGAAAGTAGCTGTTTCTTGATGAAAGACGAAAACGGAAAAGACGTTGCGTTGTTCTCTGGAGACACCTTGTTCATTGGTGACGTTGGTCGTCCGGATCTAGCACAAAAAGCAGCTGATATGACGCAAGAGCAATTGGCAGCCACATTGTTCCACTCGTTGCGCAACAAGATCATGCCTTTGAACGATGATGTGATCGTGTATCCGGCTCACGGTGCAGGTTCTGCTTGTGGTAAGAACATGAGTAAAGAAACTACCGATACCCTCGGAAACCAGAAAGCAACAAACTACGCTTTGCGTGCGAATATGACAGAAGCAGAATTCGTGAAAGAAGTTACTGACGGGTTGTTGCCTCCTCCGGGATATTTCGGAATGAATGTGGCCATGAACAAACATGGTTACGACAACATCGGCGAAGTTATGACACGAAGCATGCGTCCACTTTCTCCACGTGAATTCGAAACTGCTGCAAGCGAAACAGGAGCTGTAATGTTAGACACACGTAATCCGGAGGTTTTTGCAGAAGGATTCATACCAAACTCGATCAACATCGGCTTGAACGGTCAGTTCGCACCATGGGTAGGAGCTTTGATCCCGGATGTAAAACAACAATTGTTGTTGATCACAGAACCTGGAATGGAGGAAGAATCCATCAAGCGTCTAGCGCGAGTGGGTTACGATTTCGTGATCGGATACTTGGATGGCGGCATGGATGCTTGGAAAGGAGCAGGTTTTGAAACAGATACTGTAGGGCGAATCACCGCAGAAGAATTGGAAGCAAAATTCTCGGAAGACACCTTGTTGATCGACGTTCGCAAACCGGGAGAGTTCGCAGCAGAACACGTAGATGGAGCGAAAAGCATTCCATTGGATTTCATGAACAACTATTTGTCGGAATTCCCGAAAGATAAACCATTCATCCTACACTGTGCAGGCGGGTACCGCAGTATGATCGCTGCTTCGATCCTGAAAGCACGAGGATGGGATAACTTAGTTGACGTAATCGGAGGATTTGGTGCAATTGCCAAAACGTCCATCCCGAAGACAGATTACGTTTGTCCTTCAACGATTAAAAACTAATTCAAAGCCCTGGAAACAGGGCTTTTTTAAGATTATACCGATGCGTATTCTATATGTACTTTTCGCAATGACCGTGATCATTCTTGGGATTTCCGGAATCATTCACGGCACGGAAGCCATGATACTTTACACGGCCTCTGGAATTGCTCTGGTGCATGCATGGCGCGGGACTTGTGCATTCAACGGTGCCTGTGCCCTACCAAAAACGCAGGAAACTGAAAACCAACAAAAAACCGAAATACAATGAAAAAATTAGTCGCATTCGGACTTCTTGCCTTGTCATCAGCATTGTTTGTTGCATGCGGGGAAGCTGAAGAAGCAACAAAAAAGTCGCCAACCTTCCAGGGAAATGGCAAAACAATCGTGGTTGACGTGCGTACACCCGAAGAATGGAACAACGACGGGCACCAGGATTGTGCAGTGAATTACCCGTTGGATCAGTTGGAAAGCCACAAAGCAGAGCTCAGTAAATACGATACGGTGATCTTCGTTTGTCGCTCTGGAAATCGTGCAGGCAATGCTCAGAACTGGTTAGCCGGACAAAATATTGGAAATGTGGTTATGAACGGCGGTGCATGGAGTGATGTGCCGTGTAAATAACTGTTTTTTTTAGAGGAACGTCGGCATTGGTCGGCGTTTTTTTTTGATCTATTTTACCAATTTGCCATATGGCAAATTGGTAAAATCACTCCGAAAGTTTGTGGTTCAAAAACGTATTGAAAATGAATCACTTGAGTGGAGTGTTCTAATAAAGAAAAACGGGGGAATCGCAGAAATTTTTCACGATTTTTTTTGACCCTCTTTGCCATATGGCAAATTGGCAAAAACGCAAAATTACTCGGAAATTTTGTGGTTCGGCGGAAAATTCGTCGCCACCTTCACCGCCCGATCATGCAACACAATACTCCCCGTAACTGCCACATTCAAACTGGAATTTCCCGGCAATTTCAAAACATGATTGCATCGCTTCAATACTTTTTCCGGCAACCCTTGATCCTCCGACCCCAACAAATAAATGGCGCGCTTATGATGCGTATGCTCATGCAACCATTCAGCTTCATCCGTTAATTCAATACCGATTAAGCGACAGTCGTACGGAATATTCTCCAGGAAATCTTCGATGGTGTCGTAGTGAAAATAGGGAATCCGCGCCCACGTTCGCAATACGTCCGAACTTTGTTTTTTATAACGCTTCCCGATCGTAAAAATATAGGCAGCTCCTAAGATATAGGCACTGCGCCATAAAGTACCGATGTTGTGTTCCGTTTTGGCATTCAATACGCCAATCGCACAATACCCATCAATGTTTTTCGTGTGCATGCGCCAATTGTTCGTTGTAAATATCTATTGATGTCCCAATGTGGAAGATCGCATCTCCTTTATTCACCAAGGGCGCTTCATTCACGCAAATAATGTATCCCTCCATGTGAGCACGCACTTTCTTCTCAATACCTCCATAAGGATCGCAAACGATTCCCAATACAGAACCTTCATGCACCAGATCTCCGTTTTTAGATTGTGCGAGAAAAACACCGGAAATTGGCGCTCTCAACCACTTCGAAGATTCAATAACGATCGGTTTACGCTCGGAAGGATCCATTTTGAAAGCACGCATGTGTAAATGGTTCAGTACACGCTGAATTCCGGCAAGACCTTCTTCTACAATAGTTTCGTCGATCGAATTGGCTTTACCTCCTTCAAATAACAAGATCTTCTTGTTGATCTTGTTCAACGCCTCACGAACTGATTTGGAAATGTATGTGGAATGCACGATGAATGGCGGACTGAAAACATGTGCCAATTCCATACTCACCGGATCACTGATCAAACATCGGATCTGAGCGATATTGGAACGCTGTGCAGCGCCTGTATGAAAATCGATCACCAAATCCACATGAGGCGCGATCTCTTTCATGAATTGAAACGCGAATTGACTCGCCAATGATCCATTCTTAGCTCCAGGAAAACAACGATTTAAGTCGCGACCATCGGGCAGTTCTCGCGTGACATTCAAGTAACCGAAAATGTTGAATACCGGCAGACAAATGATCGTTCCAGCGTTAGGACGGTTCCATTTCTTTCGGATCACCCGACGAACGATCTCCATCCCGTTGATCTCATCGCCATGCATACCTGCCATCAGCAACAATACCGGACCATCTTTTTCAGCGCGATCCACAAAAACAGGAACTTGAACAGGAGTGTGTGTATGCAATTTGGCCACATTCATACTCAATTCCACACTTTGTCCGGGAAGGATCTCTTTACCTAAGATTGAAAATCGCCGTGCCATGATCAGCGGACGTTTTTTTCGATGTAACTGATGATCTTTCCTGCAATATCCACGCCTGTAGCGCGTTCGATTCCTTCCAAACCAGGCGAGGAATTTACTTCCAACACCAACGGACCGCGTGCAGATTGCAACATATCCACTCCGGCAACACCCAAACCTACCGCTGCTGCTGCGCGGATTGCTGTATCTTTTTCTTCTTCGGTCAATTCAATTTGCATTGCTGTTCCTCCACGGTGTAAGTTGGAGCGAAACTCCCCTTCTTTTCCTTGACGTTTCATCGCTCCAACCACTTCTCCATCCACCACAAACGCACGTATATCTGCGCCTTTTGCTTCTCGGATGAATTCTTGAACGATCACCCGGGCACGCAATCCATTAAAAGCTTCCAAAACAGATTGAGCAGCATTCTTATTCTCTGCTAAAACAACGCCCAAACCTTGCGTTCCCTCCAAGAGCTTCAAAACTACCGGGGCTCCTCCGGCAGATTCTACCACATGTTCCACATCGCGTGAATAATTCGTAAAAACAGTTTTGGGCAATCCCACACCTTCTTTAGAAAGCACTTGTAAACACCGTAATTTATCGCGAGAATGAACGATACCGCGGGACCCAACGACTGAGAAAACGCCCATCATTTCAAATTGACGTACTACGGCTGTACCAAAAAATGTGACAGAAGCGCCAATTCGTGGTATGACCGCCTGGAAATTCTCCAAATACTGGTCGCCATAATAAAGCGATGGTCCGCGCTGCTCGATTTCAATATTACAACGCAAATGATCGATCACATGAGCTTCATGTCCGCGCTGTTGTGCTGCTTCTACCAAACGGCGTGTAGAATACAGGTTTGAGTTTCTGGAAAGAATGGCAATTTTCATATGGCTAACGCCTATTGATTTTCAAATTTATACGAGAGATTTACTTTGGATGTGTCGATCAGAAAGCGCTTATTCAGTAAACGACGTCCCAACAAGATCGGATTGCGCAAGCCTGTGCGTTCGGTTAGCGAAAAGACCGTTTCGTATGTTTTACCAAACAATTGAACGGTGCCTTTGATAAAAAATCGTTCCTGGGCATAACCGTTAGAACTTTTTACGGTCTTGCGTTGAAAAGTATCAAAATAATGAACTACTCCCGTATAGCCCGAAATCTCAGGATCTAGAAATACTACTTCCAAGACATCCTTACCATCGCGTTGGACGAGGTGTATCCGCGCGCAATGCATGGTACACGAATACGCACCCGAATCGATCTTGACCGGAACATGATCCAATCCAAAAGACGGAAACGCGATCTTATCTTTTCTACCAATTATTTGCATAGGGATCAATGAGCAAATTGAAGGAAATCATCCGTTGCAAATGTAGACCAAATCTTGTCCAATTGTGCCTTGAACAAAGGATTACTTTCTATTTTTTTATCAATCATCGGTGATTCTAATGGCAAGCCTTCCAGTTGCGTGATCCCTTTGTACAAATAACGCTCATTCGATTCAAACAAAAGCGCATAGCGGTCTGCAGGTGAAACATCTGAGCGACAACTTTTTGTGTACTGAAAACTCACCTCTGCCACCCCATCCCCGTCGAGATCCGTGAGCGACATGGACTTTTTCGTGAATCCGGCATATAGATCAAATCCCTCGCAATCTTGCGCATCACTCATACGCCACAACTGGCGGTAGGGCGACTTTTCATCCGTGCGCACATAGGCATACGCAAAGATCTCTGCCCGATCATGCTGCTTTACATATTGACCGTTCTCGTTTTTCTTACTTACTGGAAACATACCTGTTTGCGTCAGGATCACCAGATTGTGACCATTCGCGTCATCAAATTCCAACACCTCTACCAAAATGCCTTTGTAATGAATGTCGCGCGGAATATCGTTGTATCCGACTGCCTGAACATGCATTTCGGGAACATGCTTGACCTGGTCCCAAATACCCAACCATAACGAAGGGCGCATTGCACTTTCTGCATCTTGAGCTGTTAAGGTCAACGGAAATAAAAGAGTTAGTAGGATGCGTTTCATGTAGTGTTTTTTTATCGAAAATAGGATTTTTCGGGCTCAAAACGACATTTTTTCCAGTTCCGACAAAAAAAGTTGTAGCTTTGCCCGTCGATTTTGAAAATAAATCACTAATATTGCACCCCCAATTAAGGGATACCATAAGAAAATTAGAGTCATGGATTTTATTAGAGAGCTTCAAAAAGAATTGGTAGAGGTAAAAAATTTCCCGGCTTTCGGAGCAGGAGATACTATTACCGTTTCTTACAAAATTAAAGAGGGTAACAAAGAGCGTATCCAGCAATTCCAAGGTGTTGTTTTGCAACGTCGTGGTTCAGGTACAACTGAAACGTTTACAGTTCGTAAAATGTCCGGAAACGTTGGTGTAGAGCGTATCTTCCCTATTTCTTCACCTTTTATCGAAGAAATTACAGTTAACAAGCGTGGTGCGGTTCGTCGTGCTCGTATTTTCTACTTCCGTGGTCTTACTGGTAAGGCAGCACGTATCAAAGAAAAAAGAAGCTTCTCTCACTAAGTCGATACTTATTCGATATACGAAAGTCGTTCCGTTTGGAGCGACTTTTTTTTGTTTCAGGATTTGGTATGCATTAACAAGATCACAACATTCACCCAGGACAATACATAGAACACGAAACCGATGATCAGATCTATTTTTTTCGCATGATCGTAAAAGTACATGGTCTTATCACGAAAGAACACGTACCATATATTGAATACAATTGTAATCAGCATCATCCCGATCACAGCACTGCGCTCTAAATTGGTGCCAACGAGTTGATACCCCAAAATATCCTGACCATAATACACCAACGCAAACAACCACCCGAACATCAGGCCTGACAGATGCAATAGTTGATAAATTCCGGAAGATTTCGAAGTAAACTTTAATTCATGAAGATAATTTACAAAAAGTGAAAGTCGCTTGTACATGATGCCTCAAAAGCCTGATTATTATCTGGATCAAATTAATAAAAAGTTCGCCATCCCGACAATCATCTGGCTTCATTTTTGCTTAAAAAGCGCCATGAAAAATCAAATCCGAAAACCCTTCTTCCTCATTTGTTCATGCGCATTGATGCTAACAGCGTGCTCCGCTCAGGAAGAACCCTCCCAATCATCAGCAGAATCCTTACCTACCCAAAAACCAACCAATCCGGTTGATTCATTAATGAAAATGTACTCCAGCACATCCGGCAATTCACAATCTCTGGGAACGGTGTCTAATGGATCTTTGAAAAACGGAGCCTTATTTCCTTTTAGCGGTCCGAACTTCCGATACTTCGATACATCTAGTTATTTGGCCAAAAGAGCCTTTCTAAACGCTTCTGTACTACAAACGGTGATGGAATGCTACAAATCACTAGAAACCACCTTAAATGGCCGAATTTTTGGCGTCATGGAATGCTCACACGAGCACGGCGGAAAATTAAATCCACATCGCACCCATCAGAATGGTCTCAGCATCGACTTCATGACGCCGCTGATGTTGAACGGACAAGTCAATCACGAT
>CAYRVL010000028.1:17816-31623 GCA_964427665.1 uncultured Fluviicola sp.
AAAATGTGTATTTTACCAAACACTTAACACCTTTAATTAATAATTTACATGATGATCATTATCACATTGATTTCAAAAAGATTAAATAAATATTTAACGATCACATACATCCTTCTTTTCGGAAGTTTTGGCTGGTCACAAAGCGACACTACTTTGCTTCGAAAACACGTGGTGGAACTGACCGAAAATCCACGTGCCCGCAACTATTTACATCCGGATCGTCTAAACGAAGTTTCCAACTATATATTTAGTGAATTAAACAAAACAGCGGATACTTGCTTCTTCCAAAATTATCAAGTAAATGGCATCACCTACCGCAATGTTGTTGCCCGAATAAATGGGAAATCCTCTAAAAGAATTGTTATCGGCGCGCATTATGATGTATGTGGCAACCAACCCGGCGCAGATGATAACGCCTCCGGAATTGCCGGATTATTGGAATTGGGACGTCTAATACCGCGTGACTCGCTGGAAAATACGATCGAACTGGTGGCTTACACACTGGAAGAACCTCCATTCTTTAGAACGGACTTGATGGGAAGCTACGTGCATGCAAAAAGTCTTAAAGATGCGCATGTAGAAGTTAGTGGGATGATCTCATTGGAAATGATCGGTTACTACGACACCAAGAAAGGCTCTCAGCACTACCCGCTTGGCTTTTTAAAGCTTTTCTACGGCTCTAAAGGAGATTTCATCACCGTTGTAAACAAATTCGGACCAGGAAAATTTGCCCGAAAATTCACCAAGAAGTTCAAAAAAGCAGCAACCATAGAAGCCAAGCATTTCAAGGGACCTAAACGATTAACCGGAATCGACTTTTCTGATCACTTAAACTATTGGAGATTTGGATTCAGTGCACTTATGTTGACCGACACCGCATTTTATCGTAATTTTCACTATCACCAACAAAGTGATACGATTTATTTGTTGAACTTTGCACGCATGAAAGAGGTGGTTGATGCCGTTAATTTATCACTAAATGAATATCTATGAAAATATTAGTTCTAACAGCAAGTCTAGTCGCACTTTCCGCATCAAAATGCGAGAAAGAAGCCTGTGTCGAAAAACCGAAAGCAGATTGCATCTGCACGATGGAATATGATCCTGTCTGCGGCTGCAATCAAAAAACGTACAGCAACGCTTGTGCCGCAGAATGCGCCGGAATCACAAAATACCAACCTGGTGAATGCCCTAAATAACTTCAATAAAAACTTTATTTAAATACACACAACTTTTTATTATACAATTAAATAACTAAATATGAGCGATCTGGAAATTGTCAAATCCTACTACCAAGCATTCAATGACGGAAACTGGGAACGCATGCTCACATTTGTGGCAGATGACATCCGACATGAACCCAACCAAGGAGATGTACGAATCGGAAAAGAACTATTTTCTTCGTTCTTAAAACACATGGATACGTGTTACGAGGAAAATCTGCGCGACATGGTATTTTTCACCGGTGATCAACATGGTCGTTTCAGTGTAGAATTTGTGGTGCACGGTGTGTACAAAAAAGGAGAGCCCGGATTGCCAGAAGCTAACGGACAAGCTTATGTATTACCGGCCGCGGCATTCTTGGAAGTGAAAAATGGAAAGATCCAACGCCTGACAACTTATTACAACCTCGAATGGTGGGTAAAAATGGTTTCCCAATGAATGTGCAGGAAATCTTTATAAGCGGTCAGGAAGCCCTTCCCTATTTGGAGAAATTGGGTCAATTACGCATAGCCGTATTTTACGATTTCCCCTATTTGTATGAAGGAGATTTAAACTACGAACGTGATTACCTGCGCATCTATACCGAACACCCAGAAAGCATCGTATTTGGACTGGAAGCAGTGGATCGGTGGATCGGTGCAACCACCGGAATGCCCCTGATCTGCGAAGCGAAAAACATCCAAAAGCCTTTTATAGATGTCGGAATACCATTGACTGACGTTTTTTACTTCGGTGAATCTGTGCTGCTTTCTGAATATCGTGGACAAGGCTATGGACATCGCTTTTTTGACGTTCGGGAAGCACATGCTTTGAAAAACGGATACAAGTTTACCGCATTTTGCAGTGTTGAACGACCGGAAACACACCCATTAAAACCGGATGATTACCGACCAAATGATATCTTCTGGCTTAAGCGAGGATATGTCAAGCATCCGGAATTGACTTGTAACATTTCGTGGTTGGATCGTGGGGAAACGGAAGAAACATCGAAAACGCTTACTTTTTGGTTGAAAAAATGGCAATAAAGATTGCATTAGCACAATATCCCATAACCCGCTTTTCCTCGAAGGAAGATTGGCGAGAACATATCTCCCAATGGGTGGAACAAGCGCATCAACATGCTGCTACGGTTATGGTTTTTCCGGAATACGGGTCCATGGAACTCACTGCGATCCTTCCAGAGGCAGTACATGGCGATTTACAAGCACAAATTGCTGCGATGCAGAACCTGCTTTCCGATTTTCAGGAAACATTCCGTAAACTGGCTCAAAAGTGGCAATGCGTCATCGTTGCCCCCAGTTTCCCGGTACAAACCGACAACGGATTTGTCAATCGCGCTTATGTTTTTTCACCGAATGGCGAAGGATATCAGGACAAATGGTTCATGACGCGCTTTGAAAACGAAATCTGGGGCATTTCCTCCGGACCAAAAGAACTTGCGGTATTCGAATGGGAAACGTGGCGCTTTGGAATTCAGATCTGTTACGATGTGGAATTCCCGATCGGTGCACAACTTCTGGCCGCAGCAGGTGTTCAGGTGATCTTTGCTCCTTCTTGTACCGAAACAATTCGGGGCGCTACGCGGGTGCATGTTGGCGCTCGTGCACGTGCCATGGAGCAGCAGATTTACACCGCTGTTTCGCAAACGATCAACGAAGCACTTTGGTCACCGGCGGTAGACATAAATTACGGTTTCGCGGGCGTTTACAGCAGTCCGGATCGCAATCTTCCCGAAGAAGGAATCCTGTCAACAGGAACACCGGAATTGGCCGGATGGCATTATGAGGAACTCGACTTTTCATTGAATGAAGAAATCCGCTGCCAGGGACAGGTTTTCAACTTTCAAGATAGTCAACGCCAGCAACTATCCCTCCAGGAAACAGTAATCGTAAAACACATACAGCTTTAGGGCAACATTTCGAATTTCACGTAATGATGTCTGTCAAAATGTAACTTTGATAACGTAGTTACTCTAAATTTCCTGCTAATTTGGCGAAAAAGAAACAATATGTATACACTCGTTCAACTCACATTTGCGACACTGATCGGCATTTCCGCACATTGGGAAGCGCCGGTATCAACAGCTCACACAACTAACGAAAAAGCTGAAATTGGCTACCGTCAAACCACCCCTACTGTAAAACAGATCACTGCAAAAGACGTGGCTCCTATCCGCAAAGAGCAACAAGCGATCATGATCGACGTGCGAACTCCAGAAGAATTGAAAAACGGTGTCATTGCCGGAACAGAAGTGTTCATCAATTTTTATGGGGGAAATTTTGAAGAGGAAATCTCGAAATTAGACCGCTCCAAAGCATACATCGTTTATTGCGCAAGTGGAAACCGCAGTGGAAAAGCGGCAAATCTGATGCTTACTAAAGGATTTACCAACGTCTATAATTTACAAGGTGGCATTTCGCAATGGCCGGAAAAAACCGTGAAAAAACCATGATTGAAGAGCTAAAACAAGCCTACAAAGGAATCTTTTTCGCTTCGGCTATTGGAATTTTCTCCCTGATCATAGGATCATACACACCAAGCGCCATCAATAGCGTGATCATCGCCTTGACGATTGGTATCGTACTGGGAAATGTATGGAATATTCCAAAATCCGTTGAATTCGGCATTGGATTTACAAGTAGTAAACTATTGGAACTTTCTATCTTGTTTTTAGCATTTAACATCAATTACACGCACATTGCAGAATTGGGAGGCGCCAGTTTCATGGGGATTGCGGTGGTATTATTCACTATCTTGATCGGTACAGTCGTATTAGCGCGCAGAATGAACTGTCCGGGAGCAACCGGATGGCTTGTAGGTTTTGGCACTGCGATCTGTGGTTCTTCTGCCATTGCGGCTTTGGCTCCTTCAGTTTCGAAAGAAAAGGAAGATGTTGCGATTTCGATGGCTGTGGTGAATTTGTTTGGCACCATCGGAATGATCGTTCTTCCAATGGTTTTAATGCGCACAGATCTCAGCGATAATCAGATTGGATTTTTGATCGGCGGATCCTTACACTCCGTCGGCAATGTTGCCGGTGCGGGATTTACGATTGGTTCTGAAGCCGGAGAAGCCGCATTGACGATGAAATTGGCGCGTGTGGCCATGTTGACACCCGGACTCATCTTCATGAACTTCTTGATCAATCGCAAGAACGCAAAATCTTGGAAAGATCATTTCAAATTGCCTTGGTATCTGATCGGCTTCATCCTGATCACTATTTTGGGAACATTCGTTTCGTTTCCCGAAGCCTTGGTAGCTAACATGGAACAAGGCGGAAAGATCATTTTAACCATTGCCATGGCAGCTATCGGTTTGAAAGTGAGTTTTCGCAAATTGATCCAATCCGGAAAGAAAGGACTCGGCTTTGGGCTGATCATTTTCGCTATTCAATTGGGCTTATTAACCATTTTCTTGCGATTCGTTTAAGCCTAAGGATAAATTCAGTCGAAGTCAACTGTTGCCCAAAGATTGTCTGTATTGACAAACAATAACTTCACGTTACCGGAATGATACAGTCGACTATTTTCTCGCACTTGTTTAATCAGTCGTTTACTTTGGCGTCCCATAAATCTGCTCCAATGCACGATCACCAGGTAATCTGCATCGAAGAATGTTGCAGGGATCGTTGGCTCCAAGAATGAAAGCTGTGTTTCGAGGTCAAACAGCGTATCCAATCGCGCTTGCGTACGCGGTGGAAACTGATTAAAAGCACCTTGTTGATTCCATTTTAGGTTTGGAAAACCACCGACAGAACAATTGACTTGATAAGAAATCAAATTTCCGGTAGAGTCATAATACAAGGCTTGAAGAGGTTGCAAGTGATTTTTGACCTCAACAGGATAAAGCGAATCAAAACGATACACGAAAGTAAAATAACTTGTATCGATCTCAAACAGTTCATCTGCCTGAATCTTATACTTTTTCGCTGCGCGTTGAATTTCGTTTTTGGTAAGACTTTTTCCTTGTTTCAAACCCATAACTTTAAACAACACGGGAGTACAAGAACCAAGTAGATAGCTTATAGCAAACAGTGTACTGAACAGCGTAAATTTTGTCATTTACTTAAAAAAACATTTTTTACTGTCCGGAAAATTCGTTTTTCAAAAATTCAATGTACGGCTCAATACCAGGCAAATTAGGTGTATTCAGCACTTCAAAATACGGGTAGATCGTGCGTGCCGCTTTTTCCATGGGTTCAAATTCTCCTTGTTGAGCTGCCGATTGAAAAGCTTGTTGCAAGAACATTCCCAGTTTATTTCGAGCCATATCTGTGTTGAAGCGCGTTATACTCGCGAGGAAATACTGCGCAGGCGCTTGCTGATAGTCGTGAATTTGGTAGTAAAAAGCCAGCCACTCTCCTTCTACATCCAAATTCGGATCCGGAAACTTGGCAATGAATTGTTTGGTATAGAAGTCTGTGCTATCGGATTCCAATTGATGTAACGAAACGATGTATTTCCCGAGATCTACACGCGTTTTTTTTGAATCAAAATAGGTTTTTCGCGCTATGTTCAGCGGATTTCTTTCGGGGTGTAAAACAGTTTCTGCGCGGTTGATCAATTGTTGTGCGTTTTGACCTCCAACTACTTTCGTTGCCAGCGTTCCATCCGCGTTGAAATACAACAAAGTTGGATAAGCTGTGATCCCGAATTTTTGCATCACCTCGGGTCCGTCATTTTTTTCACCATCCAATTTCAAGGAGATGAACGAAGCATTGTAAATACGACCAACGGCTGAATCCATGAAGGCTGTTCTAGCCATAACTTTACAGGGGCCACACCATTCAGCATACACATCCACAAATAGCGGTTTCTTTTGCTTTTTCGCAGCATCTAGCGCTTCCTGCAAGGTTCCGTGCATAAAAGTTATCTGAGCCTGAAGTCCGCTAAATGCCGTAAGCGCGACAATGCCAAAAAGTGCAATCATTTTTTTCATAGGGGCAATTTACAACAAAATTTGCTGTCCTTTTGCAACTTTTGTGCCGCAAGCGTACTGGAATTACAAAAGCCCGTGCATTCTCTCGAGCTCCTGAACTTTGGGAAGTAAAACCTCATCTTCGATCATGGCATGCTTCCACAGATCGGCTTCAAATTGTTCCAATTGATGGATAAAAACACGGAAAGGCATTGGTATTTCCTTGTCTTTCAAGCTCAATGAGATCACTTGACGAACGCGATTGAGTTCAACCTCTACATCCGTATGCGAATCGAGGAAAACCTGCGTGTTGAACCCTGAAAAAGCTTGGAGATTTGCGTTCAAGGACCCAGAAACCAATCCATCGATGTACGGAAATAATTGTCGTTCTTCGAGTCGGATATGTGCTTTCAACACACGCGAATAATCCACAAAAAAAGCACATAAAAAGCGCATTAACGGATCAGCCTGTGCATCTTCTCGAAACAGATTATAAATGGATTGCTCGATAGCTGGCAATTTGCGATTCAGGTAATAATCATGGGACAAACGCAGGAATGCAACCAAATCCGGAATGGAGAAATCGCGCAGGGCTTCCAAGGGAAATTCGGTATGATCATCCGAGGCTTCTACCAGAATTTCGATCAAGTGACTGTTCAGGGCATGATTCACGCGTGAGCGACGTACAAACGTGAGCTTGTCTTGCAATAATTCGGATGTGGAAATGGTCGTAAGCGCAGTCATAATGCGAAAAAATTAGTTCATGTTATCAAGCGCTCGTTCAAAACAAAAATGCGATAAAAACACAGATCAGGCAATACCGCAAAAAGGTGATTTTACATCGCTTTTTAGACCTAAACTACCACTAGCGGGTTGATCATGGTGGAGGATTGATAATGATGAATTATGAATTGAGAAGAAGGTTCAAACAATTCAAATACCAATTCTGCTGCCTTCCTTTCTTGGCAGCCTTTGCGTTGAGAAACAACATTTAGACTTACCTGCATGTGCATCGAATAAACTGGCAAAATACGACGAACATCGTATTTCTATTGACAAGGACTTGTGCTTTCTTTGTCCGCACGATCAAACATCGCAACGATGACTTTAAAATACGTACTCGCAAGCTCTCTTTTGCTGCACAGCTTAATCGGAAACAGCCAAAATTGGGAATTGGTCTATGAGGACTCTATGGATACCCGTAGTCTGACCGTCGTGGACGACACGCTCTATTTTACACGCAACGTACCCACCAGTCCCACGACCTATGTCAATCATCTGTACCGTTCAGTTGTACCGAATGTAATTTTAGATTCAGTCATTACGATCAACGGGATCTACTACAGCAGTTCTTTTGACCGCCACAATGGACAGAATTTCCTGATGATCAATGCTCCGTTTGCAGCTACCGATGGTCTTTTCGACAAACAAGCGGGCGATCCGTTTTTTACACAAACCTATCAAGGCGCTACAGAGTACCTGTTAGATAAAGCAAATTCTAAGATCTACATTACAGACTTTGATAAATTATTGGTTTCCAATGATCAGGGGCAAACACTTAGTACATTTTGGACTACCAACGACGAAGGTAGCTTTCATGTTTTAGGCGTGCATGATAACGCAGTTTGGGTGGCATTGAACACCGCTGATATCAACGCCTTGGATTCAATTGGTATTTGGAAGATCAGTAATAACGGAAGCGTCATAACACAAATGTGGAATAGTGTTTTCGGAAATAATTTGTTCTTCCCCGATTCACGCTGTTTTTACGTTTCACCGACAGGTCGCATGTACACTTGGGACTACGATCGCATTGCCTATTCGGACGATAATGGATCGAACTGGACCTTGCAAGACATCGATTACACCAATTTTGTCAGTTCCATGTTCCAGATTAGCAATTTAGTGGCGCTTCCAAATGGCGATCTATTGATCAGTGTTTATTCCAATGCAGGCGCATCTTCTAGTACACTCACATTCAAAACATTGGCAGATGGAACAAACATTCAGGTGTACGGCGGTGGACTTCCATCCATGATGCGGTTCAGCGACCTCACCCTATGGAATAACAACATCTATGGAAATGGTCCGAAGGGTATTTACCGCTTAAATGCTCCCTTAAATACTGCCGAAGAATCAATTACACAAACAAACGTACTTGTTTACCCGAATCCGACTTCTTCAGAGGTCTATCTAAATGGCTTAGAACCGGGTAGTATCATCGACATTCAGGATGCTACCGGCAAAACCGTATATAAAATGAGCGCAACGGATGCCGTTCAAACGCTGACACTTTCTAATGTAGCAGCCGGTTCCTACTACATACACATTACTAGTAAGCAACATCGCACAACTCAGAAATTGATCATTCAGAAATAGTAAATTACCAACCACAATTCCAAAAAGAACGCCTCATCATGTGGCGTTTTTTTTATTTATAGAATTCATAACGCAAACACAGATGCTATCAGCTCATTTAGCAAAATTGAGTAAAATTCATATCAACCAGATTTGTCGCATGCTGCAAAACGCACAAAATCCACTACCACAAAAAGGTCATTTTACGCATTTAAGCGCCACATAACTCACAGGTAAAAAACTGTTTTACAATCACATATATACTAATCACATCTGCAATACCCTAAAAATGGTATTGTTTAGAATGATTCTAAATAGAAAACTTTGTGCGAATAAGAATTATAAATTTTCGCAACATGAAAACCTCTATTGGACACATACTCGTCCTCCTATTTTTAACCGTGCAAGTTACGTACGCTCAAACCGGTAGCGTGAACGGTACAGTTAAATCGACCGGTCAACAATCCATCTCCCATGCATTCATCCGCATCGAATCTTTGGGAAAACAAACCCAAACGGATGCAAATGGTACGTTCAATCTGGGAGAGATTCCTCTTGGAACCTATACGCTGTCGGTACATGCCAACGGTTATTATGACACCAAACAGGAAGTTTCAATTTTTTCTGCTACTCCTGTTGCTCTCACCTTATTGTTGACTGAGAAAGCGCAGTTGATCGAAGAGATCACCATATTAGCCGCAGAAACGAACAAATACCGCAATGATTCCGCATTCGTAGTCGCTAAACTGCCCCTAAAAGATCTAGAGAATCCACAGGTTTACAACAGTATTCCGGAAAATTTGCTGCGCGATCAAGTAGCGACAGAAATGAATGATGCATTAAAAAATGCTACGGGAATAACACGCTTGTGGGAATCAACCGGCAGAGGTGGTGATGGCGCCGAATATTACACCATGCGCGGATTTAGCGTGCAGCCAACAATGATCAATGGTTTACCAAGTGTCAACAACGGAGTTGTAGATCCTGCTAACGTGCAATCCATTGAGGTTATCAAAGGTCCATCCGGAACCTTATTTGGTTCTCCCATGATCTCGTACGGAGGATTGATCAATGTCACCACTAAAAAACCATACGAAAAATTAGGTGGTACCTTTGGTTTTGTCACTGGAAATTTTGGCTTAAACCGCATTACAGCAGACATCAATACACCCTTGAATTCGCATACCTCCGTTCGTTTGAACGCAGCTTACACCAAACAAAATTCCTTTCAAGACGCCGGTTTTAAAGAATTCTTTTACGTTGCGCCTTCTTTCAAATTCAAAGCGACAGAAAAACTGACTTTTCTGATCAATACGGAATTCTTGCAAGCCGAAGCAGCCAATGCTCCCATGATCTTTTTAAACAGGAATGTACCGATTTCTTTCAACTCCTTGGACCTTTTTGAACGCAACTACAAGCGCTCATTTACCTCCAATGATATGCGTATTCGAAATCCTTCTTTTAGCATTCAAGCACAGGCATTGTATACCATCAACAAACATTGGACCTCGCAAACAGTTGTCAGTAGAAGTAATACCAAAACCGCTGGCTATTACCATTATTTATGGGATCTTGGCGACGGAGATTCGTTCCTTCGTTACCATTCAAAAAGAAACGGCGAAACACAAACCGGTAATATTCAACAAAACTTCATCGGAGATTTTAAAATTGGCAACATGCGGAATCGCATGGTCGCCGGAGTTGACTATTTCCATTCTGCCATCTTGAACAGTAGTAGCGGTTGGGTAGGAAACGGAATTGTACGCCTTTCAGATGGATCGGACAGCGGTGTCTTAACGCAAGTAGCCGTTGACAGTCTATTGGTTGGTTCATCTGAGGGCGTTTCAACCGCCACCAATCAAGTACTGAGTGCCTATGTTTCCGACGTGATCAATATTCTTCCAACGTTGTCGATCATGGCCAGCGTACGTGTGGATCATTTCAGCGGAAGGACCGATTACTGGACAGCGAACAAGCTGGAAGGTCAGCTTGCTATTTCGCCGAAATTCGGAGTGGTGTACCAACCGCTAAAGGACCGGGTTTCAGTGTTTGCCAATTACATGAATGGTTTTGTCAATCAGGCTCCGCAACAAGTAGCCGATGCAGACGGTTCCAATGTTCGCATGGAAACGTTTGATCCGGAACAGGCCAATCAATATGAGGCAGGAGTAAAAACATCTTTTTGGAAAGAACGTGTCGCTTTAACGGGTAGTTATTACCACATTTTAGTTTCCAATAAATTAATGAGCGATCCGACGAATGTAAACGGATTGATCCAAGGAGGCGAAGTACTGAGTAAAGGGGTAGAATTATCTTTAGTAGCAAATCCACTGAACGGATTGAATATGGTTGCCGGTTTTAGTTTGAATGACACGGAAGTAATCACCGACGATCCTGCTAATGGATATCTCGGTTTACGTCCGGAAGAATCAGGTCCGCGACAGTTGATCAACTACTGGGTGAATTATACAGTTCCATCCGGAAAATTGACCGGATTTGGTCTTGGTTTTGGAGGAAATGCTGCAAGTGAGCACATAGCCTTAAATAGAAGTGCAACGGGTTCCTTTACCCTACCCGCTTATCATATCCTGCAAGCAGCAATTTCATATCGTACCAATCGCTTTTTGTTGATCGCTAAAACTGATAATCTTTTGAATACGAAATTCTACTCCGGATGGTCTGGTGTGATCCCACAACAGATGCGCAGTGTTTCTTTGAGTTTGAATTATCATTTCTAAGTACTTGTCGTGAAAACAGTTATTCAAAAAATACACCTTTGGCTCGGGATGATCACCGGGCCAATCGTTTTTATCATTGCGCTCACTGGTTGTATCTATACTTTTCAAGAGGAGATTCAAGACGCAACGCAGCCCTATCGCTTTGTGCAACAACAGACGAAACCGTTTGTTCCTCCCAGTGAACTGCGTGATCGGGTACAGTCGGTTTTTCCAGACAAACACCTCCATGCCTTGATGTATCACACACCTGAACGTGCTGCAAAAGCCATATTCTTTAAACCTTACGATTATTATTTCCTTGTTTACCTGGATCCTTATTCCGGTAAAATCTTGCACGTACACGATGTCACGAATAGCTTTTTCGGATTCATTTTAGATGGCCATTTCTACTTGTGGTTACCCGAAAACATCGGACAATGGGTTGTTTCGAGCGCAACACTTTTATTCCTTTGCTTACTGATCAGCGGGCTTTATCTGTGGTGGCCACGAAACAAAAACAACCGAAAACCAAAGTTCACGATCAAATGGCAGGCACGCTGGCGCCGAAAAAACTATGATTTGCACAGTGTTTTAGGCATGTACACTGCACTTTTTGCATTTGTCTTGCTACTTACCGGACTCATGTGGGGCTTTGATTGGGTTCGGAATGGTGTCTACAAAACAATCTCAGGCGGAGCTTCTTATCAAGAGTACGTCGAACCAAGTTCGCAAATTCCACAAATCCATCAAGCATTCACCATAGAACCCATTGATTCGGTTTATAAGATCATGCGACGCGATTATCCCAAAGCCGCTTGGATCGAATTGCATTTACCCGAATCAACTACAGGAAGTATTGCAGCAAATGCCAATCCAGATCCAACCACTTATTGGAAGATCGATTACCGGTATTTTGATCAGTATTCGTTGACTGAAAAATCTGTCAACCATCACTGGGGACGCTTGCATGAAGCGAGTAATGCGAACAAACTCATGCGCATGCAATACGACATCCATGTAGGAGCCATTGCCGGTATTCCGGGAAAAATATTGGCTTTTCTCGTTAGTTTGATCATAGCCACGATGCCAATTTCGGGCTTTCTTATCTGGTACGGCAGAAAATATAAAAAGTAACGCACCATAGACTTAAGCCATCACCGGCTTCTTATCCATCCGTAAACGGATAATGAATGCCGAAATAAAGGTCAGTATACCTATGAACATGATCGCCGACTCGATATTCAGCAGGTCGGCGATCAAACCCGTGAGAACTGCTCCAATGGCATAACCTAAGTCGCGCCACAAACGAAAGATTCCGATACTCTTGGCCCGATCTAATGGATGCGTGTTTTCGGCAACCGTTGCTAAAAACGTCGGATAAACTAAAGCCGTTCCAAGACCCAAAATTGCGCCCAGCAGGACAAATTGCCACATTACAGTCGCCCAGATCAACAACATCAATGCCAGCGCTTGCAAGAACATACCCCAAAACAAAAGCGTTCGTTTTTCATAGCGATCGGCCATTTTACCGGTATACAATTGCCCCAAGCCCCATACAGCAGGATACACAGCCGAAATGATCCCAATTTCCTCCAGAGAAAACCCTTGGGCCGCCAACAAGATCGGCAGAATTCCCCAAACCATGCCGTCATTTAGGTTATTGACTAATCCGGCTTGCGATACAGCTCCCAAATTTCGATGCTTCCAGGTCGTGTCCCAAAACACGTGTTTCAAGCGCGGAACCGGACTCGAGCCTGTTTCCTTCGCAACGTGATGTCGCGTGTCTTTAACCAAAAATATGCTTCCCAGTAAACCAAGGATCGTTAAACCAATACCGATGTAAAACGGAAATGGTCGCACCCCAAAATTATTCGCAATATATCCCGTAAAAAAAGCTACCAGCGCTACAGACAGGTATCCGGCAGACTCGTTCAGTCCCATGGCAAAGCCACGTTGTTTCTCACCAACCAGATCAATTTTCATGACCACCGTTGACGACCAGGCCAATCCCTGATTGATCCCCAACAGCACATTCGCCGCGATGATCCAATTCCAATTATTGGCAAACATGAGGATGAACGGAACCGGAATAGCGAACAACCAACCGAAGATCAGCAGATTTTTCCGTCCCCAGCGATTCGCCAAAGTCCCGGTGTAGTAATTCGTAATGGCTTTCACCACGCCAAACACCACGATAAACGAAAGAATGGCAGATTTGGCAGCAATATCAAATTCTTCCTCCGCCAACTGAGGCAAAATGGTGCGTTCCAAACCTACCATACCCCCCACAAAGCCATTGATCACCACCAATAGCGTGAATTGCTTCCAATTTTCGCGAAGTCCGAGTTTCACTTGATCCATATCGGCGAAGTTACGAAATGAGCATACACTATTGAGTAACTCAAGTAACCGATGTATATCTCCTGTCCTTGCACGCAAGCTGTTTCAGACTTGACACCCATTATTTTCAGGCTGCTACCCGCTCCTTCAAACCCGGATCTGTACTATCAGATCATCAGCGGGTCGGGCTTTCCGCTGTAGTCCCGGGCAAAGCACCGGGAGCTGTCGCTGCAATCCCTAGCAGGAACACA
>CAYRVL010000029.1:0-19522 GCA_964427665.1 uncultured Fluviicola sp.
AACTTGCACTATAACGAAAAAGCCCGCTACTGAGAGCGGGCTTTTTCTTTTGGAGTATTTCCTTATTTTTTGTCATTCACTTCTTCGAAGTCAACGTCTGTTACCTCGTCTCCGGCATTTCCCGTATTGGCTTGAGCACCTGCGTCACTGCCACCTGCATTTGCAGCGTTGTACATGTCCTGAGAAGCTGCCTGGAATGCTGTATTCAATCGTTCCATTGCTGCATCCAAGTTCGCCATGTTCTTCGCTTCAAACTCAGACTTCAATGCTGCCAATGCATCCTCGATAGGTTGTTTTTTATCAGCAGGGATCTTATCACCGTACTCTTTCAACTGACGTTCTGTTTGGAAGATCAACGAATCCGCTTTGTTCAAGGTTTCTGCCTCTTCGCGACGTTTCTTATCTGCTTCGGCGTTGGCTTCTGCTTCTGCTTTCATGCGTTTGATCTCTTCGTCAGACAATCCGGAAGAAGCTTCGATCTTGATCGACTGTTCTTTACCAGTACCTTTGTCTTTTGCAGAAATATGCATGATCCCGTTCGCATCCACATCGAATGTCACTTCAATTTGCGGAACACCACGTGGTGCTGGTGGAATATCTGTCAATGAGAAGCGTCCCAACGTTTTGTTATCCTGAGCCATTGGACGTTCTCCTTGCAATACATGGATATCTACCGCTGGTTGGTTATCTGCTGCTGTAGAGAAAGTCTCCGATTTCTTTGTAGGGATCGTTGTGTTTGCCTCGATCAATTTCGTGAAAACGCCACCCATTGTTTCAATTCCCAAAGAAAGTGGAATCACATCCAACAACAAGACATCTTTTACCTCACCTGTCAATACACCTCCTTGAATAGCCGCTCCAATCGCTACAACTTCGTCTGGGTTTACTCCTTTAGAAGGCGCTTTTCCGAAGAAACGTTGCACTGCGTCTTGAATTACCGGAATACGTGTTGAACCACCAACCAAGATCACTTCATCGATATCGCTTGTGTTCAATCCTGCATTTTGAAGTGCTGAACGACAAGGAGCGATCGTACGTTCCACGATGCTTGAGATCAATTGCTCGAATTTCGCGCGTTGCAAGGTGCGTACCAAGTGCTTCGGAATTCCGTTCACCGGCATGATGTAAGGCAAGTTGATCTCTGTTGATGTCGTAGAAGACAACTCGATCTTCGCTTTTTCAGCAGCTTCTTTCAAACGTTGCAAAGCCATAGGATCTTGACGTAAATCTACACCCTCGTCCGCTTTGAACTCATCTGCCAACCACTGAATGATCGCTTCATCCACGTCGTCACCACCAAGGTGCGTATCACCATCTGTCGCCAATACTTCGAATACGCCGTCTCCAAGTTCCAGTACGGATACGTCATGCGTACCACCACCAAAGTCGAATACAACGATCTTCTGGTCAATTCCTTTTTTATCCAATCCGTAAGCCAAGGCTGCTGCCGTAGGCTCGTTGATAATACGTTTGATCGTCAAACCAGCGATCTCACCCGCTTCTTTTGTAGCTTGACGTTGCGCATCGTTGAAGTATGCAGGAACGGTTACAACCGCTTCAGACACTTCATGACCTAAATAATCTTCAGCTGTCTTTTTCATTTTTTGCAAGATCATTGCTGAGATCTCTTGCGGGGTGTACAATCTACCGTCGATATCTACGCGCGGTGTGTTGTTATCACCTTTAACTACTTTGTACGGTACGCGGCTTACTTCACGACTGGTGTCATCAAAAGATGATCCCATGAAGCGTTTGATCGAGTAAATTGTTTTCGTAGGGTTGGTAATCGCCTGACGTTTTGCAGGATCCCCAACCTTGCGTTCACCTCCTTCAACAAAAGCTACTACAGATGGCGTAGTGCGCTTTCCTTCAGAGTTTGTGATAACAACCGGCTCGTTACCTTCCATTACGGAAACACATGAGTTGGTTGTACCTAAGTCGATTCCAATTATTTTTCCCATTGTTATGAATTTTCGTTTTCTAAATTTCTCCTCTCTTGTCAATTCATGTGCCAATGGACGAATAGCACTTCCGACTGCTTAAAATGTCAGTTTTCGAAAAAAATACAGCCTACTCTTCTGACGAATTGTCAGAAAACGGCTAAAATTGCTGCCAATGCTTACACCGTGTCATTCGTTTCTGTCGCGCTTGTCTTGCGGTAGAAGATAAAATAAACCACCACTCCAAGCAAGATCAGCACGATACTACCGAAAGTATCCCAGAAAGTAAATACAGAAAGTGAAATGCAGATCAACAACGCCAAAACGATATACAAAGCTGGAATGAATGGATATCCAAATGCCTTGTAAGGTCGAACCGCGTCCGGCATTGTGCGACGCAATTTGAAAATAGCTGCTATCGTAACGATGTAGAACACCATAGAACCAAAGGTTGCGAACTTGATCAAAATGCCATAAGAACCAGAAAAACACAAGATCATTGCCCATACCGCTTGCGCCCAAAGCGCCCATCCAGGCACACCGAACTTATTCAGTTCGGCAGCTTTCTGAAAAAACAAACCTTCCTTCGACATGGCGTAAAACAAGCGTGAGCCTGCCATGATTAATCCGTTGTTACATCCAAACGTAGAGATCATGATCAAAGCAGCCATCAACCAGTTCGCTAGGTCGCCAAACAACATGAAAGCCGCCGCTGTGCCCACCCGTCCTGAGCTGGCAAACTGAATTCCGGCATTTTTTACATTTTCCGCTGTGTATACAAAATCCCCGGTGATCGGTTCTCCTTTCAAAGGCAACAAGCCCAAATAAGCCACATTAGCCAACACGTATAAGATCGTCACGATGAATGTTCCTAAAAACAAGGACTTCGGCAAGTTTTTCTCCGGATTGCGAATATCTCCCGCAATGAAAGTTACGTTGTTCCACGCGTCTGAAGAGAACAAGGAATTGATGATCGTTGTAGACAAGGCGATCATTAAGGCGATTGTGGACAAAGGAGTTTCTGTTTTCACGTCATTTACCACAGTCGTTTTAGAAGCGGTCCATGCGTCGGTGAAATTCACATCGAAATATCCGGAAGCAAACCCCACAATGATCCCTGCCACGATCAAAACTGCCAGCGCAATTAATTTAGAGCTGGTGAAAATTGCTTGAACGATCTTTCCGTATTCAATCCCGCGACTGTTGATCACCGTCAATAAAAAGATTGTGCATACACCGACTAGATTAGCACCGTTGATCACGATCTCTCCGAACTGGAACAAGGTTTTCTCAACCAAAACAGGAAAAAACACTCCAGTGAATTTACCAAAAGCCACTCCAACTGCTGCAATCACTCCGGTTTGGATCACGGTGAAAACGGTCCACCCATAAACAAAAGCCGTCATTCTTCCCCATGCCTCTTTGATGTAGACGAATTGTCCGCCTGCTTTTGGAAACATCGCTGCCAATTCCCCGTAGCTCAACGCTCCAAACAACGTGATCACTCCGGTCAGGATCCATGTAAAAAGCAGCCACCCGGAACTTCCCAGATCTTTTGCCATGTCGGCAGAAACAATGAAAATTCCAGAACCGATCATACTTCCAGCCACCAAGAAAGTGGCATCCATGAGTCCAAGTGATTTTTTGGTGTTTTGATCCATAGTAGAGAAAAAAAATCCTGCCTCAAAGCGAAGCAGGATTGTATAGGTTATATTGAAATTTATTTCGGATCCTGATCCACTGCATCCTCAGAAGCATGCACGATCGCATCGTGTCCGCGCAAGGAAGCCAAGTAGTTCGGATCGTTCAAATTACTGTTCTTTCTGGAATACAAGAAATACACGATCACTCCGAGTCCTGTCCAGATGAAGAAGGCGATCCATGTATCCAAGCGCACAAACGACATCAATCCGATATTGAACAACGCTCCAGCCGGGGCAACAAACCAAATAAATGGTGTTTTGAACGGTCGATCCAATTGCGGTTGTTTGATACGCAAGATCAATACAGCAATACTGATCATCGCAAACGCCAACAACGTTCCCATAGAACACATTTCAGACACTTTGTCAATTGGTGTCAATGCAGCAACAATCGAAATCACAAAACCTACTAAAATGGTACTGCGATATGGCGTTTTGAATTTTTCATGGATCTTTCCAAAAACATTGAACGGCAACAAACCATCCTTAGCCAT
Organism: uncultured Fluviicola sp.; assembly: GCA_964427665.1. Classification (GTDB taxonomy): domain Bacteria; phylum Bacteroidota; class Bacteroidia; order Flavobacteriales_D; family Crocinitomicaceae; genus Fluviicola. Next base: position 4,138 of record CAYRVL010000029.1, read on the forward strand.
GCCCAAGAAGATACGTGTTTGACCCAACATCATTACCAACATTACGGAGATCAACCCGGCAACAGCAGCAATGGTAATAAGAATCGTTGCCCACGGCATCCCAACGCCTTCAAAGGCAGATGCCACTGGCGCTTTCATATCCAACTTGTCGTATTTCACCATTCCTGTCAGAACCAATGAAACCGCAATATACAGCAAGGTACAGATCACCAAAGACATGATAATCGCGAAAGGAACGTCCTTTTTCGGGTTTTTAGCCTCACCAGCTTGAGTAGAAACCGCATCAAAACCGATGTAGGCAAAGAATACGATACTTGCGGCTGTCAAAACACCACCAAAGCCCCATCCATAGTGTGGATCACCTTTTTCGTCAATGATCCGATCCGGCACGAATGGTTTCCAGTTGTCTGTATCAATAAAGAAGAAACCAACGAAAATCACGAACAATACTACAGCGATCTTTAAAATAACGATAATGTTATTCGTTTTTGCTGCCTCCTTGATGCCACGGATCAAAATGGAAGTAACGAACCACGTGATCAATAAAGCAGGTAAATTGAAGGAGAACGATGGAGATGCCATTCCCAGGGCTGAAGCTTTCTCAGCAGCCGTTACCGGGTCGTTCATGATCCAGAGCGGTGGATGAATCCCCATTTGGTTCAACAATTTCTCAAAGTAACCACTCCAAGCTACCGCTACTGTGGTTGCTCCCATCATGTATTCTAGGATCAAGTTCCAACCGATGATCCAAGCAAACAACTCTCCCATTGTTCCGTAGGAGTAAGCATAAGCAGAACCTTCAACGGGTAAAACCGCAGAAAACTCAGCGTAACACAGAGACGCAAACAAACATCCAATTCCCGCGATCACGAATGCAATTGCCAAAGCAGGACCCGCATAATCGTGTGCTGCGATACCGGTCAAAGTGAAGATTCCACCACCGATGATCGCACCGATTCCCAACGACGTCAATCCCCATCTTCCTAAGACGCGATTCAAATCGTTTTTCTTCATGTCAGCCTCAAAGGCACTGATCGGCTTCTTACGCCATGGACTTCCAGCCATATTTCTAAATTATAGTTTTTACAGGGCGATAAAGATAAAAAATTTGTTAACAGAATTTAAGACTTCTATGAAACGAAATAATTATTGTCATTTCGCCACAAATCGCTTTCTTTCTGTTATATTTGGTTGCAAATACCAATATCCATGTGGATCTTTCGTGCACAACAATTCCTGCGTAATTTCTTTCGGCTTTCTGCCATCATATTCATTATCCTTGGTCATTATTGGAAAAACTGGCTGACAACCGGTCCGCTGCGAAAATTAGTTGACCCCAAAGGCACTAAACGCATGTCGCGCGCTGAACGTCTGCGACACATCATCGAAGATCTAGGACCAACATTCATTAAGTTTGGACAAATTGTAGCTGATCGTCCTGACCTTGCGAGTGAAAACCTGCGTATCGAATTGAAAAAATTGCAAAGCGCAGCTAAACCGTTTGACGACAGCCACGCCATTGCAATCATTAAACAAGAGGTTGGAGATTCCATCGATCATATTTTTAGTGAATTTAACCGACACCACATTGCTTCGGCGTCCATTGCGCAGGTGTATGAAGGGACCTTGATCACCGGTGAAAAAGTGGTGGTGAAAGTTCAACGACCGGGAATTCGAATGAAGATCAAATTGGACATTATTCTGATCCAGATTCTTGCGCGCCAGCTCCAAAAGAACTATCCGGAATTCAACTCGTTCAATATTGTCAAATTCATCGAGGATTTCGGGGAAATCATCATGAAAGAACTCGATTTCACCAATGAAATGTCGAACATGCTTCGTTTCACGCACATGTTTGCGGATGATGATCGCTGTGACATTCCGAAAGTGTACAACCGTTACTGTACCGCGCGCTTATTAGTGATGGAGAAAATCGACGGCGCAACACCCGACACCGGCATTGCACTCCGTGAACAAGGTTACGATACCCAACAGATCGGGGAAAATGGCGTGAATATCATTCTGACTATGATCTTGAAGCACGGATTCTTTCACGCCGATCCTCATCCGGGGAACATCTTCATTCGCGGAAATAATCAGATCGTATTGATTGACCACGGGATGTGCGCTTCCCTGAAACCAAAACAGATCGACGGATTGATCAACTTTTTGATCGGTTTTGCTGACCACAATCCGCACAAGATCGCCAAGGCCTTACTGAAACTCACCGAGGTCAATTACTTGAAAGAACAAGACGATTTGGAGTTCGACATCGAGGAATTGATCCAGAAATACCAATACTTGAGCTACGACAAAGTAGATATTTCTGGTTTATTTACCGACACGTTCAAATTGTTGATGAAATACGAGATCAAGATCCCAAGTAACTTGTATATGTTGCTCAAGACGCTCGTGACGATCCAAAAAGTGGCTGAATCCTTAGAGGCCAAAATTTCATTGATCGATATGATCCGCCCATATGCCAAAGAAAAGATCAAGGAGCGTTTCAGTTGGGACAATATCAAATCTAAGTTCATTCACTCTGCGGAAGATTACTTATATCTGGTGCAACAATTACCTCGTGACATCCGCCAAATTGTTACCAACTTCAAAGAAGATGGACTGCGCCACAGCATCAATTTTGGTGAACGCGGAGTTTCCAATAAAGAGATCAAAGACAATGTATACCGCATTGGAGGAATTCTGTTAATGGGTGTACTTTTAATCGCTGCTACATTATTGAAGATCTTTAATGTTCAACCGCACGTCGAGAGAGGCGGAACAACTGTGATGAAAGAAGTCTTTGGAAATTTCCCGGATTTCTTCTTCGTGGTTACCGTCATACTCACCATTATCGTTGCCATTCGCATGATGATACGCGCAAAATAAGAACCTATGAACCGATTCCAAGCTAAATTAGATGCCATTGAAAAACACATCCAACACAAGGATCTGAGTTTGGCATTTCGCCAATTAGTTGATGCCGTATTGGACACGAAAAAGACAGCACTTTTCAAAGCTTGTATTGACCTGACTGATTGGAAAGAAAGTGATCGATACGATGAAAACGTATTTATTGAACGCTGTGAGGAATTGATCCGTGACATGCGTTTGCTATCAATTCCGGATGTTGGAAATATCGAATTGGTAAGTGCGAATGGAATTACAAAAAGTTACAGACGCGGCGCATTCCATATCGGACCCATTGACATTTCGCTAAAAACGGGAGAGATCTGGGGCTTGGTAGGTGAAAACGGAAATGGAAAAACAACCTTGCTACGTATGCTGTGCGGCGACCTTTCTTTTAGTGGTGGAAATGTGGATTATCCCTTTTCGAAAGAAGGAATTGATCGGTATGCTTTGCGATCAAAACTCACCTATATCCCACAACGCACTCCGAAATGGTACGGTTCCTTGATGAGTAATCTTCAATTTACTGCCAGCCATTACGGTCTGAAAGGAGAAGAAAACACCTTGATGGTTCACATGATGATCATTCGCTTCGGCTTGTGGAAATTTCGTCACCACCAGTGGAATGAATTGAGTTCCGGCTACAAAATGCGCTTCGAGTTGGCCCGCACGTTTCTTCGCTCACCAAAGCTTTTGCTCCTAGATGAACCGTTAGCAAATCTGGATGTCTTAGCCCAACAATTGATCTTGGAAGATCTCAAAAGTCTTTCGCAATCCATTTCCAACCCGATTGGGATCATCTTGAGTTCGCAGCAATTATTCGAGGTGGAAAAGATCTCCGATAAAGTCCTGTTCCTAAAAGATGGAAAGCCGACATTTAAAAATGAGATCGCAGACAGTTTGGAACATACCACAACCTTGATCGAACTGGATTCTTCTGCGGATCGCGCTGTGGTAGAAAAAGCATTCACTGACCTACCGCTCAAAGGTTTACACTTCAACGGTGGTATTTACATGATCGAGTTGGAAGGTCCTGACCAAATGCAACCTGTACTCCAAAAATTAGTGGAATCCGAAATTCCGGTGACGTATATCCGTGACATTTCTCAATCAACTAGACGTTTATTTGTCAAATAACCTGCCATGAAAAGTTTATACAACCGCATTGATACATACCTGCTGTCGCATTGGCCTTTACTCTGGCATTCGAAGATCCTTTATTTGCTCATTTCCGGATTATTGATCAACGGAATATTCTTCTGCTGGGGATGGGCTGTGGCCTCACTGAGTTTAATCAAAGAACGAGATATTTCGCGCATCTACGAGAACGGCGCACCGATCTTTGTACATGTGATCTTATGTCTGATCCTCATCACGTTGTGGGCGATCCAGTTCTATAAAAAAAATGCGATCAAAAACCTGTATCCGCTCAGTAAATTTTATTTGACGGGACTATTTTTGTTTTTGACGTTGGGTTTCACCGCGTTTATTACGCCCGCTGAAAGTTTCAATTACGGATTACGCAAAGCCGTTCGCAGTCTAGTAGATCTAAAAACACTGCAAAACGATGTAGATCTTTACAATAAAGCGGCGGTTTTCCTGCCAAATGGTGAAAGCGAATACACCTTGGACAAACGCGCTTATCCAAAACCGTTTCCAATACAATTCATGGAATACGATCTCAATACGAATGAGTGGGATCATGTGGAAGCGGAGTACAAAGGCGTTTTCTATGACCCGGATAATCATCCTGAAAACAACGATACCTTGAATGGAATGATCGTGCAATGCTATGAAGGCCACTCAAATCCGCTGGAAGAAGATTGCGAATACAGCGATTATTATGAGGTCATTGATCGATTTGTTGACCTGCCGAAAGATTCCACCATTGCGTACCGAAGTTTGTACAATTATTCAGATTATGCCTACAACCCATACGTCTTGCGTCAATCAAAGCGCTTGGTGTATGGAATGGATTTCGATCTGAAATATGAGGATTATTCAAACGACCAGCCGACGCCATCTTTTTTGCCTGAGGTTCACCGCTTGATGGATCAACGAGACAAACTGGGAATTGAAAAAGTGATCACAGATGTAGCCAAGGTATTTGATCGATACGGGATCAGGAACAAACTTCCGGCTGAAAACATTAGTGAATACCTGCTCACGCACCGTTTTCAATTGCCGGAATATTACCTCATCGATGACAACTATGACGTCAATGATAGCTACTTGGTTTCGTCCAATCAGGAGCTTAAAATGGAAATGAATGTCAAAACATCGGAGGAAACGAATTCCAGTCTGATATTAGGCGCCTATGCTAAATCTGATTTCCACTCCTTAATCGAAAACACGGCTGAAGCATATTTCTACGATCCCATGCCCTACTTGTTTTGGATCATTTTGATCATTGCGGCTTGCTTGTCGGTCTTTTTTATGATCTTTGAATTCACATCGATATTGGCATTTGCAATCAGTATTCCGATCAGTGGAGCTATCGTGATCCTGAATGTGCTGATCGCTGTACTCTTGAACCCCTCGATACATCATGAGCTCGCCGGAATTCGTTTCATCAGCACCATCCTGATGATCAACGCCAGCGTATTTCTCCTTTTGGGGATTTGGAGTACCCGATCCGGAATTTCCAAAAAGATCTCGAACATCGCTGTGCTTTTGGGCTATTTCATCGTTCCCTTTCTGCCGCTGATCAGCTTGTTCTTTTTAGACGGCATATTTTCGTACACAAAAAACAGTGCGTGCAACGAATATTCATTCGATACCGTTCACAGTCTATTCTTTTACTTCATCCGACCGGATGTTTGTTTAATCGCCGGGATCATTGCACTTGCGCTTTACTTCAGAGTTGTAAGAAGATATCACGCAAAAGCGGAATAACTACGGGCGGAGGGAGAATTTACCTTCGGTATCAAACTGCCATTTCGTTTCCGGGAAATCTTGTGTGGAAAGGTCTTTGATCACTTGCAGAACGCGTTTTGCCGGATCGAAGGTTGGTCCACCCTCCCCCAATTGTTGAATGGGCATAATCTCTCCGCGCACAAAATCTCCGTTGCGGGTGAGGTACAATTTATAGATTGGCGCAATCCCGTTCGGACCGGATAAATTGAAACGTCCGTAAGTCGCAAAATTCCCCATCGAATAGGTGATGAACTTGCCTTTGTACGAATCGATGCCACGCGTAACGTGTGGTCCATGCCCCAAGATCACATCTGCACCCGCATCGATCATCACACGAGCAAATTCATACACATTTCCACGATCCTCTCCCAAGAAGATCTCTTTTTGTTTGGGAACATGTTGCTTGGATGAACCCTCCGCTCCTCCATGAAAGGAAACGATCACGATATCGCAATAAGTATTCAATTCTCGCACAATCTCCGCAACTTTCTCGTAATCGTTTATGCGCAAACAAGCCGTATTGGGAGAAACCGCAGTCATCCCAACAACCAAGCCCTTCACGTGAAAAGTGTCTTTCGGACAAGTCTCTAATCCGGCAAAGTGAATGCCTTTTTCTTTCAGAACCCGTTGCGTGTTATCGCGACCTGTCTGACCGAAATCTCCCATGTGGTTATTGGCAACAGACAACATATCAAAACCAGCTCCTTTCAGGTAGTCGACCACATATTCCGGTTGACGAAAGGCATAACACGTTTTCGGATCAGAACATTTCTTTACTTCGCCCCCGGCATTCAATACGGTTCCCTCCAAATTTCCAAAAGTGATATCTGCCGCTTGTAAATAGGCACTGACCGGTTCCAAAATATTGTTTTCAGGCAGGTATTCCGGTCCCGGATAATTCGTTCCCAACATCATATCTCCCACCGCGATCAACGTAATCAACGTATCCGATTCCATTTGGTTTTCAGCTAGCTCTTTGATCGGTTTATCAACGGATTCAGCTTTCGGCAAATAAAAATATCCCGTGATCAATACCGGTATCAAAGCCAGTGAAAAAAGTGCCGTTTTGGGTTTGGACATGCGCATAAACAAGAACAATCGATTGTACATGCCACAAAGTTAGCGAATTAAGTGTGAGTGGGATCACGTTCTCTGGAAGGATATAAACAGCCAAGCGTTCATGAAACACGAAAATAAACTGTCCGGATCCCGTCATTTTTCACGGGCTAAAACATGCCTAAAAGTCAAAAAACCACTACCTTTGCGCCCATCTTCTAATTGAGAAAAACGATATCCATGACCGTACAAGAAATACGTCAGCTTTATTTTGATTTTTTTGCGTCGAAAGACCACCAGATAGTTCCATCTGCTCCGATGGTTGTTAAGAACGATCCTACCTTGATGTTTACCAATGCCGGTATGAATCAATTCAAGGATTTCTTCTTGGGAAATTCCGTTCCGAAGCACCGTCGTGTGGCCAACTCACAAAAGTGTTTGCGCGTATCGGGGAAACACAACGACTTGGAAGAAGTTGGTGTTGATACCTACCACCACACCATGTTCGAAATGTTGGGCAACTGGTCTTTTGGAGATTATTTCAAAGAAGAAGCGATTTCTTGGGCATGGGAATTATTGACAGAAGTTTACAAGATCCCGAAGGACCGTTTGTATGTAACGGTTTTTGAAGGAGATGACAAAGACGGCGTTCCGAAAGATCAGGAAAGCTACGATATCTGGAAGCGCTTCATCGCGGAAGACCGCATCATTCTCGCGTCTAAAAAAGACAACTTCTGGGAAATGGGCGATACGGGGCCTTGTGGTCCATGTACAGAAATCCATGTGGACAACCGTCCGGAAGCTGAACGCGCAAAAGGCGACGGAAAGAATTGGGTAAACCAAGATCATCCACAAGTGATCGAGATCTGGAACAACGTATTCATGCAGTTCAACCGCAAAGCTGACGGAAGCTTGGAGCCACTTCCTGCTACACACGTAGATACCGGAATGGGCTTGGAGCGTTTGGCAATGACCCTACAAGGAAAAACTTCCAATTACGATACGGACCTGTTTCAAACCTTGATCCAACACATGGAAAAGGTTTCCGGGAAAGCTTACGGTCAGAACGAAACAACTGATATTGCATTGCGTGTAATTGCAGACCACGTGCGCGCTATTGCCTTCTCTATCGCAGATGGACAATTGCCAAGCAACACCGGAGCAGGATATGTGATCCGTCGTATCTTGCGTCGTGCTGTGCGTTACGGTTACCAAACCTTGGGCTTGAAAGATCCATTCTTAGCAGGTCTATCACAGGTATTGGCAGACTCCATGGGGAATCCGTTCAACGAATTGATCGCACAACGCGAATTGATCGAAAAAGTGATCCGCGAAGAAGAATTGAGTTTCTTCCGCACTTTGGAACAAGGGATCAAACGCATCGAGAACTTAATGGAACAGGTGAAAGCATCGGGTAAATCCGTATTGGAAGGCCACGCTGTTTTCGAGCTGTATGACACTTTTGGATTTCCATTCGATTTGACCAGTTTGATCGCTCGTGAGAACGACCTTTCGGTTGACGAAGATGGATTCCAAGCAGAATTGACTAAACAAAAAGACCGTTCACGTGCCGCTACAGCCATCGAAACAGATGATTGGGTGATCTTGCGTGACGATACGGATGAGGAATTTGTTGGTTATGACCAAACGACGGTAAACGTGCACTTGGTGAAGTACCGCAAAGTTTCTCAAAAACAACGTTCCTTCTATCAATTGGTATTCAACCTAACGCCTTTCTACCCGGAAGGTGGTGGTCAGGTTGGAGACCAGGGTCGCATTTACAACGATTCGGAGAGCGTTGAGATCTTCGATACGAAAAAAGAGAATAACCTGATCGTTCATTTGAGCGAAAACTTGCCGAGTGATCCATCTAAAGCATTCACAGCGGAGGTGAACATAGATCGTCGCCGATTATCCGCTTGCAACCACAGTGCAACACACTTGTTACACCACGCTTTGCGTACTGTTTTGGGAACCCACGTGGAACAAAAAGGATCCCTGGTATCTCCGGATTATCTGCGTTTCGACTTCTCACACTTCTCGAAAGTAACGGATGAGGAATTGGCACAGATCGAGCAATTGGTAAGTACGGCGATTCGTCAGAATATTTCTTTGAACGAAAAACGCAACGTACCGATGGAGGTGGCTACAGAAATGGGCGCTATGGCTTTGTTTGGTGAGAAATACGGCGATACGGTACGTGTGATCCAGTTTGGAGATTCAGTGGAATTGTGTGGAGGAACACACGTGAGCAGTACGGGACAAATCGGTTTGTTCAAATTGCGCGCAGAGTCTGCTGTAGCTGCTGGAGTTCGTCGCATCGAAGCGATCACCAATGAAGCGGTAGAAAATTATTTCGCGCAACAAGAAAGCACCTTGCGTGCGATCAACGATACTCTGCGTAATCCAAAAGATGTGACGAAGGCCGTTGAGGACTTGGTTCAAAAGAATGTGGAATTGCAAAAGCAAGTAGAACAGTTCAAAAAAGAACAAGCGCTTTTGGTGAAAGGTGAATTGAAGCAAGCAATCATTTCAAAAGGAGATTATCAATTCTTGGAGGCAAAAGTGAATCTAGATGCAGGACAGGTGAAGGATCTTCTTTTCCAATTGAAAGGTGAAACAAACCGTTTGGTTGCTGTGATCGGTTCTACGGATGCCGATAAATGTGCGATCAGTATTTTCATCGATGAGGCGCTGGTTTCTGAAAAAGGCTGGAATGCGGGTACTATCGTAAAAGCTGTCGGACCTCACATCCAAGGTGGTGGTGGTGGACAAGCCTTCTTCGCAACTGCCGGAGGAAAATTGGCTTCTGGAATTGATGCTGCAATAACGGAGATTAAGGAGAAACACTTAAATTAATGAGTGCGCAGCCGAAACATACGGCATTGTTGCTCACATTTTACTGGCCGCCTTCCGGTGGTCCCGGTGTTCACCGTTGGTTGCGCTTTTCGCGTTTCTTCCATGAAAACGATTGGAAGTTGCACGTGTACGCTCCCGAAGATGCGGCTTGGCCAATGATGGACCCTGCTTTGGAAAAAGAAGTAGCTCCAGAGGTCACTGTTATTCGCAGAAAGATCTTCGAACCGCATAAACTCATCGGAAAATCGAACAACCCGAACAAAGGCGGTGGTATTACGAAACAAAAGAAAAGCTCCTGGCTACAGGAATTGATCATTTGGACAAGAGGAAATATTTTCATTCCGGATGCTCGCGTGTTTTGGATCAAACCCAGTATTCGATTCCTGAAAAAATATTTAACGGAGCATCCCGAGATCGACACGCTAATATCGAGCGGTCCGCCACATAGCATGCACCTCATTGCGCGTGCTTTGAAAAAGCAATTCCCACAGTTGAAATGGGTAGCCGACTTCCGTGATCCTTGGACCGAGATCGATTATTACCACGAATTGCGCATTGGAAAAACTGCCGATCGGATTCAAAAACGTCTAGAAAAAGCTGTCCTGACAGAAGCCGACTTGGTGATCTCGATTGGAGCCAACTGCGCTGAAGGATTAGCCCGTATTGGAAAGCGACCGGTAGAAATCTTTACGAACGGATTCATTTTCCCGCAATTTGATCCACGCAGCGTGATCTTAGACAAACAGTTTACCATCGCCCACATGGGATCCATGTCCTTTGCCCGCAATCCCGAAGTGATGTGGCAGGCATTATCAGAACTTGTCAAAGAAAACGCTGAGTTCGCAAAAGATCTGAAAGTAAAATTGGTTGGTCCGGTAGACTACGAAGTAGTGGAACGCGCCAAACATTTCGGTCTGGAAACATATTTAGAACACATTCCACTTGTTTCACATGCCGAAAGCATAACGCTGCAACGAACTGCTCAGATCCTTTTATTGGTTGCAAATCGTTCCGGAAATGTCAAAGGCATCTTGACCGGTAAATTCTTTGAATATTTGGGTGCAAAACGTCCCATTTTAGCTATCGGTGAACACGACAGTGATCTGGAAACCGTCATGCACGAAACAAATTCCGGAATCTTTGTAGGCTACGACGATGTCGCAGAAACCAAAGCGTTCTTGCTTCATTCCTGGGCAGCATACCGCAAAAGAGATTTGTATAGTCAATCTATGAATACCGAGCAATTTGATTCAGCGCATATCACACGCAGGCTGATTGAACGATTGAACTCCCTTTAGTGCGACCCTTTGGGGTTCAAGCCTGAATGCGCAGGATTGAAAAAGAGTAAAATTAGCCCGGATCATGACGAAAGTCATATTTTACCCGAAGCCATTCGCCTATTTTTGAGGTAATCAAAATAAAAACACCATGGATCTTCGATCAGCGATTTACCTTGTACCTGTAGACTTTACTCCCGCATCTGTGAGTGCAACCCGTTTTGCGGTTGATCTTTCGAAAAACGAGGCAGACGAAATTGTACTCTTACATGTCATCAAAAGCGAACGCGATCGTCATCATGCTGAATTGACTATGCAGGGATTCGCTTCAGAATATGCGAGCGATCATAAAGGCAAATTGACAACAAAGGTCATTGAAGGAGCATTAACTCAGGAAATTGAAGAGGCTGTAAAAACCCTTGGTGTAGACCTCGTTGTTCTTGGCACACATCGCATTACCGGATTAGGAAAAGTATTCCGTAGTTATGCTTTCAAGATTGTAGAAGATATTAGCGTTCCATTGATCATCGTTCAAAAAGAAACGGTATTCCAGAATATCAAAAAGATCATGATGACCATCGATTTGGAGCGGGGAAGCGTACAGATCGTTCGTATGGCAGCCAACATTGCCAAAATGTTCCAGGCTGAGATCATTCTAGTTGCTAAAAAACAAACAGACATTACTCTCAAACAACGTACGGATATCAATCTATCGGTATGTAACAAGGTTCTTAGTGAGCAGGGAATTGTTCACAAATTCGTTCACGTTGACGGAAAAGATTTCGTTGGGAACATCTTCAAGCTTTGCCAGGAAGAAAAGGTGGACTTATTGGCGGCCACTTACTACCAGCAGCACGTTCACATTTTTACGGAGTCCTTTGTACAAACTTTGGCCTACAACGACTTCCACATTCCGTTATTGACGATGGACGAGGAATCGACACACCGTGGTTCTCAGTTCGGAGCCATGTTTGGGTAAACACTCATTGAACTTGGAATTATCAGTTAGTGGTAATTCCTAGTTCACTTTTTATGCCTTCGTTGCACGCGGATTGGCAAACATGTGTACGTCAGCGCCTGTAATTTTGTGACCGCACAGGATCACCAAACGCTCCACGATGTTGCGTAACTCGCGAATATTTCCGGTCCAATCGGTTTGCTTTAAGGCATCTAACGCATCATCTGTGAATTCCTTTCGCGGTACTCCGTGTTCGCTGCACACCAATGTCAAGAAATGATCTGCCAGCAACGGAATATCGTCACGACGTTCGTTCAATGAAGGCACATGGATCAAAATTACCGCTAAACGGTGGTACAAATCCTCGCGGAAACGCCCTTCTTCGATCTCTTTGCGCAAATCTTTGTTGGTCGCCGCTAGAATACGCGTATCGATCTTGATATCGCGTTCGCTGCCCACGCGTTGGATCACATTTTCTTGCAAGGCGCGCAGGACTTTCGCCTGAGCTGCCAGACTCATATCTCCGATCTCGTCCAGGAACAAGGTTCCACCACTGGCCAATTCGAATTTTCCTTTTTTATCTTTTACTGCAGAAGTAAAAGCACCTTTTTCGTGGCCAAACAATTCACTTTCAATCAATTCACCCGGAATAGCGGCGCAATTCACCTCCACAAACGGCATCTTCTTTCGGTTCGAAAGGTCGTGCAAGGAACGAGCTACTAATTCCTTTCCGGTTCCATTTCCTCCGGTGATCAACACACGCGCATCAGAAGGTGCTACTTTTTCGATCATTTCCTTGATCTTTACAATTCCATCCGTTTCTCCAATAATGGAAGAACCTTTGAACTTACGTACTGTTGATTTCAACTGCTTCGTCTCCTCTACCAATACCACGCGGTCTTTTGCATTGCGGATCGTCACCAAAATGCGATTCAAGTCAAGCGGTTTTTCAATGAAATCGAAGGCACCTTTCTTGATCGCTTCTACAGCTGTTTCAATATTCCCATGACCGGAGATCATAATGACCGGAGTTTCGATCTTGGCTTGCGTCAAGGCATCCAAAACTTCCATTCCATCCATTTGCGGCATTTTGATGTCACAAAAAATAATATCGTAGAGCGTACTCTTCGCTTTTTCCAAGCCCTCTACTCCATTCTCTGCTTCATCGACTTGAAAATCTTCAAATTCCAAAATCTCGCGCAAGGCTCTGCGGATCGCACGTTCGTCATCGATGATTAAGATCTTTGCCATAATACTGGTATAAATGTGGTTGTGAAGATAAACAATCAGAATGAAACAAGAGAAACTCTTAGAATTTCCCCTCGCTGATCAAACGCAAAACACCTTCCTTCAACGAGGAAGATGAAATGATCACGCGCTGAATCCCCAATTTATCGAGTACCCATTCAGTCTTCAGCGCGGCTATTGGCGCCATGCGACGTCGGATTGGAATGATGAACGGATGCTGTTCTCGTTGCTCTTGCGTAGACGCTAAGATCCAGTCCAACTCGTCGTGTAAGGACATTTTATCCAGTTCGATCAATTGCATGCCTGCCGGGAATTCCTCATGATGGATCATTTCGTAGAATGTTTCAAAACTTCCGCTGGCTCCCACCAATAACTTTGTTGGTGGAAATGCATGCAAAGCTTCGCCCTCTTGTTCGAACCAGGCAAGTAAATCCTGTTTGTCCTGATCGGAAATGGGATCGTTCAGATCGAATTTTTGTACTGCGCGTGAAACACCAATATTTAAGCTGCATACATGTGTGATCTTTCCGTTTTCTACGCGAATGAATTCCGTGCTTCCACCGCCAATATCCATGATCACATATGGTTCGTTCTCCGTTAGATTCCAACTGACGCCCTGGAATATGAACTCAGCTTCTTCCAGACCGTCAATGATCCGAATGGGAAAACCGAATACTGTTTCCAAGTGCTTGCAAAACTCGTGTCCGTTTGTCGCATCGCGGAGTGCAGAGGTTCCGATGCCGATCATCTTCTCAACGCCGTGTTCCCGAGCAATGTCAGAAAATTCCCGAAAAGCGGCAACCGCCCGTTCTTGTGCGTCGGGAGTGATCCGTTTTTCATTGATTCCACCCATGCCGAGTGCTACACCAATTTTAGAATTGTGTATCAATTGAAATTCTCTCCCATGAACTTCTGCGAGGAGTAAGTTGAAGGTATTTGTTCCCAGATCGATTACTCCAACCCGCATATCACTTCATTTTTAACCACGTAAGAATGGTGCGCAAACGAACCGAATGTCCGAATTGTAGCAAGCCATTTTTGTACAAGCGGGCCGCCAATCCCAAAACTAGGAATGCTCCCAACAGGATTGAAGCCAAGCTGACAAACAATTGATAAGACGTTCCGGGTTCGAATCCCATCGACAATTTTACCATCGCCACAACAGGAGCGGTGAAAGGCAAGTACATGTAAAAAGTCGCCATCGAACTGTCTGGATGCTGCATCACAAAATAGCCTGCGTACAACGCGAACAATAATAAGGCGATCAAGGGGAATAAGAACTGCTGTCCATCCGATTCAGAGCCCGTTACCGCACCCAGTGCAGCAAAGAATGCGCCGTAGAACAAGTAGCCGGAAATGAAAAACAACAAGAAGTAGAAAAGCATGGAGGAATATTGGATCCGTTCAAAGACCAATTCTACAAATTGATTGTAATCACTGGTTTGACCGGCCGCAACGTTTGCCGGATCGAAGGCATCCACAAAGATCGTTTCACGCATGATGTACAATCCACCACCGATCACCAAAGACCAGATCGCTACTTGGATCAATGCACTCAAGCCAATCCCAACGATCTTGCCCAACATCAAAGCTCGCGGATGAACGGTGGCTAATAGAACTTCTACTATGCGATTTGATTTTTCGCGAGAGACGGAGCGCAAGATCGTCATCCCAAACAGGAAAATGAACACAAAAATCACCGCACCAAAAAACAATCCCACCCAAGCACTGATATCTGCTGACGTATTGGAAGGATCGTAAACATTGCGAAAAGCCATGTTGAGCGGCTGCTTGATCTTGCGGAATTCCGTAACCGAAAGTTTGGTAAATTCTTCCGCCAGCACCTCTTCCAAACGACGTTCTACCTGATATCGGATATTTACAGACATGGTAAACGATGGTTTTTCGCGGTAAAACACAAAACTGGATTTGTTCGAAAGGATCTTTTCATTCACCTCCACCATGGCATCGTAAGGTTGAAATTCATGCTTATCGGCAAAATCTTCTATTTCAATGTAATTATTCGCAAACGAATACGTAATGTTCGGATCTTCTTTGGCCATGATCTTCTGTTCCATCACGTTTGCCGGATCAACGATCAACACGTGCCATTTTTGTTGTTCATTCCCACCTAAAGCAAACAACAGGTAAGTCAGGATCA
>CAYRVL010000029.1:19622-29907 GCA_964427665.1 uncultured Fluviicola sp.
TGCCATTTTTGTTGTTCATTCCCACCTAAAGCAAACAACAGGTAAGTCAGGATCAATACCACAACCGGTCCCAAGAAAGCCATCAATAAAAAAGAACGACTTCCGATTCGTTCGCGCAACTCGCGCAGCGCGATTATCCAACTATTTTTCATCTTCCGATTCTTTTTTAGGCGTTACTTCCTGAATAAAAATATCCTGCATGGAAGGCAATACTTCCCAAGCAGCTTCGATGCGAACCTGTCCCATCAAAACTTTCAAGAGATCTTCAAAATTATTGTCACCGCGCATTTTCACTTTTGCAATGAAGCGATCATCCCCCAATATTTCCTTATCGATCAACTCAAATCCAGTCCATAATGCATTCACGAAAGCGATCATCGTACCGCGGAATTTCACCGCATACTCTCCCGTTTTGCGTTCCTCTTGCAACACAGACACACGTCCTTCCAGTACTTTTTTGGATTGATGGATCAGGGCAACACGATCACAGATCTCTTCCACGCTACGCATATTGTGCGAGGAGATGAGGATAGTTTTTCCACGGGCTTTCATTTCCAGTAATTCTTGCTTGATCAATTCGACATTCACCGGATCGAAACCCGAGAACGGTTCATCCAAGATCAACAGGTCGGGTTCATGCAACACGGTACAAATGAACTGTACTTTTTGCGCCATTCCTTTGGAAAGTTCCTCGATGCGTTTCTTGCGCCAGTTTTGAATATCAAAGCGATCCAACCAATAGTTGAGTGCCCGTTCGCAATCTTTTTTCGATAATCCGCGCAATGCACCCAAGAAATAGGCATGTGCCTCCACGGTCATGTTTTTGTACAATCCGCGCTCTTCCGGCAAATAACCGATCGAAGCCAAGTGCTTTTGCTGCAACAGATCACCTTTGAAACGGATCGTTCCGGAATCGGCCTCTACGATTTGGTTGATGATACGGATTAAGGTTGTTTTCCCTGCTCCATTCGGTCCCAGCAACCCAAACAATTCTCCCTGGCGCAAGGTCAATGACACCTCATCCAAGGCAAGTTTGCGCTGATAACGTTTGGTGATTTCCTGAATTTCTAACATGTGAGTATATCGAAAGGACTAAAATAACAATTTGTGGCATTCTGGTTACGAGAACAGGCGTTGTTTCCACTGCTTCCATTTGTACACTTTCGCAAACATCAGGATAAAAAGCGGATACCAAACGAATAAATTCACGAGCATCGACCAACTAAAATCCGGTTGAGAAATATCTTTAAAGAGCGCATCTGTTTGAAAGGCCTGCCAATCATTCGTCAGGAAGAATACACCAAACACGTTGTTGGCATAATGAAAGCCCCACGAAAGCTCCAATCCGTCATCCATCAATGTGATCAAAGCCAAAAACACGCCGGAAAACACATAATAGACGATTGCGATCCACCCCAGTGCCTGTACTTCCGGATTTGCCAGGTGAAGCGACGCGAACAACAAGGCATTCATGAATACCAAAACAAGTCCCGGCAATTTGGATTTCCCCAACAATTTGAACAAGACACCTCGAAACAGCAATTCTTCAAATCCGGTCTGAAGCGGCACAATAAACAGCGTAATTCCGAGCAAAATGAGGGTTTCCTGACCATTGGCATTCCACACATACATATCCGGAAAACGCTGGTAATCGATCGCGAACAAGAGCAGCGACAAACCCAGCCAGGTTACGCACCCAAAAAGAAATCGCTTCATGGAAAAGAACGGACGTGCACTGATCAGAAACTGAAATCGCTCTTGAAACAACACTTTTGCCGACCAAACCAACATCAGGAATCCTATCACGAAGGGCACTAAATTAACTACAAAGAATTCGTTTTCGGTAAACTGAGTGCGGATCTTATCCATCGTGTCCATACTAGATACACGCGAACTAATGATTAATCCGGCAGCCATGTTTCCAAGAAGTATAAAGCCTCCCAAGGCTAAAAAAAGCGCCGCAATGAAAGCTCTCGCTGTGTGTTTCTGATTGGATCTCAGAAAAGAGGGGTTCTTTGCATCTAGTTTGTTCAATTCCATGTCTTCATACGAAGTTAAGCCATTTCCCGAAACAATGATTCCAGTTTTTGCGCGTTATTTTAGAAAAACAACATGTATGCTCACAAAAATTGCGCTGCGCTTTGGTTTGTTCGGTTTACTGATCGGTTTGGGACTGATCCTATTCTTCCTTGCTACTGCAGAAGACCCCGATCCAAATTGGCCAAGCTATTGGATGTTCAAACCATTGATCATCACTCCACTGGCGGGAGCTTCAGCGGGCTTCTTTAGTTTTTGGTTGCGGTCCAAGATATTCTTTTTTGGAAACATTCACTGGTTGAAAACTGTCCTTTCGATCGCATGCAGTATTCCCATTCTTTGGATCGGTTTTATTTTGGGATTGAACGGTACCTATTGGAACTAAAAATCCCCTACCGGAGCAGGGGATCGTTGTTTATTGAAACATGTCTTTCATTCGTTGAAAGAATCCTCTTTCGTTTTTACCCGGATTCGGTTTGAAGTTCTCACTTTCTTTCAGCTTTTCAAGGATCTCTCGCTCCTCTTTACTTACCTTCTTCGGTGTCCACACGTTGATATGTACGAAGAGATCACCCTGTCCATAACCTTGTAACACAGGCAAACCTTTTCCTTTCAAGCGGAGCATTTTACCACTTTGTGTTCCCGGCTCGATCTTGATCTTTGCCCGACCGTTGATCGTTGGTATTTCGATAGATTCACCCAAGACCGCATCAACAAAGTTCACGAATGCTTCGTAATGTAAGTTTTCGCCTTCGCGACGCAATTCTTCATGTTCTTGTTCTTCGATCACCACGATCAGATCACCCGGTACGCCATTGAATGGTCCTGCATTTCCTTTTCCGGTAACGCTCAATTGCATCCCTTCTTCTACACCTGCAGGAATATCGATCTCGATCACCTCTTCCTGACGCTTCAATCCCTGACTATCGGCATCGGCAGGTTTGGAATCGATCATCTTTCCGGCTCCGTGACACGCATTACATGTTGTTTGTGTTTGCATTGCACCCAAGAACGTTTGTGCGATGCGCGTGATCCGACCGGTTCCGTTACACGTTGAACAATTTTTGTAGGTCACGCCTTCCGCGTTCACCAATTTGTTCACCTTGATCTTTTTCGTGACCCCTTCAGCAATTTCTTCGAGCGTCAATTTCATTTTCACCCGCAAGTTCGTTCCGCGCGCTACACGCTGACCGCCACCACGCGCTCCACCAAAACTTCCTCCTCCGAATGCACCGCCAAAAATATCTCCGAACTGCGAGAAGATGTCGTCCATATTCATGCCGCCACCGCCAAATCCGCCACCGCCGCCTAATCCGGCATGACCGTATTGATCATAACGTGCTTTTTTGTTGGCATCCGACAAAACCTCGTAAGCTTCTGCAGCCTCTTTGAATTTCTCTTCGGCCTCCTTGTCTCCCGGATTTTTGTCTGGGTGATACTTCAGAGCCATCTTGCGATAAGCCTTTTTGATCTCAGCTTCCGAAGCGTTTTTGGCAATGCCTAACACTTCGTAATAATCTCTTTTATCCATTGCTGTTCAGCAAGTTTGTTTTAGTTACCTACCACTACTTTCGCGTAACGGATCACGCGTTCGTTCAAGAAATAGCCACGTTCTACATCGTCCACAACTTTTCCTTTCAAATCTTCACTTGGTGCCGGAATGTTCGCGATAGCCTCGTGTAATTCAGGATCGAAATCCAAACCTTTGGCCTCCATTTGCTTCAATCCCTTCCCTTCCAAGATCGTTTTGAACTTGTGGTGGATCAACTTGAATCCTTCTTTCACCGCATCGATGTCATCTGCACTTTCATTGTTAGTGATCGCACGCTCAAAATCATCCAATACAGTCAACATATCTTTCAAAACCCCGGAGCTCGCTGTCGCAATTAACTCCAATTTCTCTTTGTTGGTGCGTTTGCGGTAATTGTCAAACTCGGAGTACAGACGAATGTATTTATCGTTTAGAGCTGCAATTTGATCTTCTGCAGTTGTTTCCACTGACGTATTGTCAGTTGCCGCTGTATCCTCGGTTGGCTGTTCACTTGCCGACTGATCACCCTGTGCATCCGCTTCCTGATTCAATGCTTCATTTTGCTCTTTTTCTTCTGCCATTTTTGTGAATTTTGTCCAGCCTACTCAACTACCTTGCCAAGCAGCCAAACCCGACAAGCTGTCAGATAAACTGACAAAAGATTTTGAGCGCAATCGGATAAAATGACGTAAATTTGTGGGGCAATATGACAACATTTTTCAAACTATTTCGGGATGCCATTCTGCTGATTATCTTTTGGATACTCTGCTTTGATTTTCACCGCATTCTTTTTTCTGTTTTTCATTGGGGGAAATTGAAAGATGTAGGAATGGGAGAATGGTTGTTGTCGTTCGTCTATTCGTTCCGTGTGGACCTTGCAACAGCGGGTGCTCTGGCAACTTTGCCTTTCCTATTTCGCTTGATCAGTAAGCTTTCTCACTGGAAACACTGGCACCGCATTTATCGGATCATCCTTGGAATTTTTATCGTTTTCGTTGTGGCTGTACAAGCCGGAGAAATTGTGGCCTATGGCGAGTGGAACCACAAATTGACTTCTCGCGTGTTCATGCACCTCGCCAATCCGGATGAAGTCGTTCGCACGGCCAATTATAGCATGATATTTTGGTATGCCTTGTTTGCGATCATTGAATTATTTGCTTACTTCTGGTTGGCATCGCGTTTATTTCCCCGTCCTGGCGACCAACACCTTGTGAGACATTGGTTTGGCTATTGGCGAATCCCGGTTCTTTTTGCGATTGTAGGATCGTTAAATTTTCTCGCACTTCGTGGCGGGTGGCAGCAAATTCCGTTGAATATCAACGCAGCGACCTATTCCAACAAAACAGTTGCGAACGACATTTCGATCAACTCCCTGTATTTTTTCGCTAAAAGTTACCTGTTGTACAACCGCAGTGAGATCGATGTTTTCATTCCAAATATTGATAAAGCAACGGCCGAGGCAGAAGTGAAGAAATGGTATGATTACCCGAAAGATACTACGGAGTATTTCTTAAGCAATCACCGTCCGAATGTGGTTGTGATCGTCCTAGAAGGTTGGGCAGCAGAAGCGATTGGTAGTCTGGGACCGAACAAAGGTGCAACACCTAATTTTGATCGCTTGGCAAGTCAAGGTGTTCTGTTCACGAATATTTACGCTACAGGAACCACCAGCGAGATTGGTAACTCTTCCATTTTTAGTGGAAATCCTGCCGTTCCGGAAGTATCTATTTCCATGCAACCGGAAAAACACCGCAAACTGCATTGTTTGAACGAAGACATGGAAGGTTGGGGCTATCATTCCAGCTACATCTTCAGTGGCGACTTGAAGTACGGAAACATTGGCGGTTATTTCATGGATCATGGATTTGACGTGGTAAAAGACGAATCCGATTTTCCGTCAGATCTGCCTCGTGGAAAATTGAATTTCTTCGACAAAGACTTGTATCGCTTCTTGTTAGACGAAATCAACACACACAAAAAACCATTCCTGCAATGTGCCTTTACCGGTTCCACACATGCACCATACGATCAACCCAAAGGAAAAGGGAAAACATTTACCGGTGAGGAAGCCGATTTCATGAATGCCTTGGTGTATTCCGATGAAGCGCTTGGAGATTTCATACGCCAATGCAAGAAATATCCTTGGTACAAAAATACTTTGTTCGTTTTCGTTGCAGATCATGGACATGCCACACCAACAGTTACAGATCCGGGAATGGGACGTCTATACCGCATTCCATTGCTATTCTTCGGTGAACCGGTGAAAACGAACTATCGTGGGAAACGCATCGATAAGATTGGCTCGCAAGCCGATGTGGCGGCCACATTGATCAGTCAGATGAAAGGCGATATTTCACGCTATCCATGGAGTAAAGACCTGATGAATCCGCATGTACCCGAATTTGCGTTTCACAGCATCATTCGCGGATATGGCTGGATCGTTCCGCAGGGCAACTTCACGTATTACATGGAGCAAAAACGCCTGGGAGAAAACAACCTGAAACCCGCTGACTTCAAGCGCGAAGAAAAACGCTGTCATTATTTCCTGAAAACGATCTACGAGGATTACAAAAAGCTCTAGTTTCCATTCATTTTGAACCAAACAAAGAATTTTTTTGATACTTATTTCGTATATTTGGTAAAACCATTGCAATGAACCGCACCTTTTTCTTCATCTGTTTCTGGCTTTTCACTTTGCAAGTTCAAGCTCAATCAAATAAACCTAAAAGTCAATTTTCCATCGGATTGCTCAATGGTGTGAATCGTTCCAGTATAGAAGAGACAAGTATAAACGGCTATCATTTCAGTCCGGCAATTGCCTTCAACCATTCGCTGCAATTTCGTTATCGTTATTGGTTTCATCCGCGGTGGTATGCAGAACTGGGACTCGGTGCCGGTTTTCAAGGTTTCCGTCAAAAAAATCCGCTCAATGCTACCATGATTTTTTGGGACTACGCATGGATCGGTCAAACGAGAACAGAATTTCAGGCAGCTTTTAACCTTTTCTCCAACGGAAACAAATCGCTGAATTTGCCATTCGGCGCAGGCTGGAACAGGAGTGATGCATTGACCCGTTCATCCAGTACCTATTCACCGGAAGGCAATTCAACTTCCCAATTCACTACGAACCATAAGATCAAACCCTACATCTTATTTGGATTGGAATTTCAAGTGCGAAACAAACGACAGGATGCCCTTTCCTTTCAGGTCTTCTATCAACAAGGTTTTCAATCCATTTTACAAGGAACCTATTCCACTTGGATAAATGGAGAATCTGCATTCGGAGCCATGCAACAACGAAATACAGGCGTCTATTTGGGCTTGGCTTACACCTTCACCCGAGCAAGAAAAGTGGATCGGATCAACGAATTAAAAACCACCGGAAGTTTATCGAATCGAGAGGCAAGACAACTGCATAAGAAAGAAAAACGGTACATCGATCCTAAAAGCACCTATGTTTCAATTGGAGTTGGAGTTGCAAACGCTCAGAACACGGTTAAAACAAACAACTCCCGATTCCAAAACAGTGGTTTCGGAAGTTTTCAATCGCGCATCGCCTTCGAGAAAGGCATTAAAAATTCGTTTTTCTGGGAAGCGGAATACAACAATTTTGAATTTTGGCACGTCACAGAATTAAAAGATGTGGTGGGAAAGGTTGGTTCGAACGCATTCTACGGTCATTTTTTGCAAGCCGGATTCGGTTATCGAGTACAAAGTAAAAAAACAAATCTTCAGTTTTTCAACCTACATGCAGGAATAGGACTCGGTGCACGATTCACACCAAACAATTACTCGAGCTCATCGAGCTCGATCAATTTTGATGGGAATTCGAATGTGACTCACGTGATCAGCGACACGAGTTACTTAGTAGGTCGCTTCATGCCTATCGCCTATATTGGAATTTCCAAAGACATCCGTATCACTGAAAAACTGGCACTGACGCTTCAATTCAAGCAGCAACTAGGCATGAACGCTGTTAGCCGAACCGATCAAACTTATCAGTCTTCTGTCATGCCAATTCCTGAAACAAGCTACACGGTACTGAATGGAACAGCAAGAAGCCTTCAATTTGGATTGAAATATTTGATCCGACCAAAATTGAAGTCGCAGAAAGGATAGCGCATATAATTATCAGGGAATCCGTAACTTTGCGGCATGGAAGCGCGCTTACTCAATATCCGAAACTTCAATCAAAAAGAACTCCAGGAAAGTCTGGTAGCGCTTGGAGAACCTGCATTTCGTGCCAAACAGGTCTACGAATGGATCTGGAAGAAACAAGTGAAGTCTTTTGCCGACATGAATAACATCGGGAAAGGCTTGCAGGAAAAATTGAACAGCCATTTCTACATCGATCAATTGACGGTAGAGGACCAACAAGTTTCCACTGATAAAACCATCAAGTGCGCTTTTGGTGTCGACGGCCAAAGTCAGGTGATCGAAGGTGTTCTGATCCCGACTACTTCACGCATGACCGCCTGTATCTCTTCGCAGGTAGGATGCAGTTTGAGTTGTGCTTTTTGTGCTACCGGTCGGTTGAAAATGATGCGCAATCTGAGTGCCGGAGAGATCGTAGACCAAGTTGTTTATTTACGCAATTTAGCAACCGATAAATACGGAACACCGCTAAGCAACATCGTATACATGGGCATGGGCGAACCCTTGTTGAATTACAAGAACGTTTTGCGCAGCGTGGAGATCATCAGTTCAGAGAATGGATTAGGCATGTCCCCCAAACGTATCACGGTTTCCACAGCCGGAATTGCGAAGATGATCAAGAAATTGGGCGATGATGATGTAAAATTCAACTTAGCACTTTCACTGCATGCTGCAAATGATCAGAAGCGTTCGAAGATCATGGATATCAATGACACGAACAACCTGGAAGCATTGCAGGAGGCGCTCGCCTATTTTCACGAAAAAACGGGTTCTCGCGTGACCTTTGAATACATCATCTTCAAGGATTTCAACGACGGTTTGGAGGACGCACGTGAGTTGGCAGAATTCGCGAAATGCGTTCCGTGTAAGATCAATATCATCGAGTACAACCCGATCGATGGCGGAGAATACCGTCAAGCTGACCGCGAAAAGGTAGATGCTTTTGCACAGTTCCTGGAAGAGAAATGCAACTTGATCGTCAATGTACGCCGTAGTCGTGGAAAAGACATCGATGCGGCCTGTGGTCAGTTGGCGAATAAGAACAAAATGATGGATCGTCGCGTTCTAAAGAAAACGGGAACGGTTGAGAATTGAAAGTTGAAAATTAAGAATTGAAAAAGGCAGCATTGAAAAGGAAGGTCTTCCTTTCTGTTAATACTCCCTAAAAATCTTTTCGTTTCTCCATCCTCCCTTTCCGATTTAGCGTATTTTTGTACACATGACCGTAAAGGAAATTTTAGCACCCATTGAAGAAGAGATGAAGCTCTTCGAAGTGCGGTTTCATCAGAGCATGAAATCTAAAGTTCCTTTGCTGGACAAGATCACCCATTACATCATCCGCAGAAAAGGAAAACAAATGCGTCCGATGTTCTTGTTCCTAACCGCAAAAATGTTGGGAGACATAAATGACCGCACCTATCAAAGTGCTTCTTTGGTAGAATTGTTACACACTGCAACCTTGGTGCACGATGACGTGGTAGACGATGCCAACGAACGCCGTGGATTTTTCTCTGTAAATGCCCTGTGGAAGAATAAGATCGCTGTTTTGGTGGGCGATTACATGCTTTCTCGTGTCTTATTACATTCCATTGAAAACGACAATGTACGTGCCTTACAGATCGTAGCCCGAGCGGTACGTGAAATGAGTGAGGGAGAATTGCTGCAGATCGAAAAAGCGCGTAAACTAGACATTACCGAAGAAGTGTATTTTGAAGTGATCCGTCAGAAAACTGCTAGTTTGATCGCAACGGTTTGTGAAGCAGCAGCTGCGTCCGTGGACCGCGAAGACATGGCCGATCGCATGCGTCAATTTGGTGAATTGGTAGGTTTGACTTTCCAGATCAAAGACGACATTTTCGATTATGGAACTCCGGGGAATATTGGAAAACCAACCGGGAACGACATCCGTGAACGCAAAATGACCTTGCCATTGATCTATGCATTGGCACACTGCGACCGTGCGACACGCAAGGAATTGATCAACATTGTAAAGCGCCACAACGAAGAAAAGAAATACGTGAATCGCGCTATCGAATTGGTGATCGCAGCCGGCGGTATCGAATACGCGCATAAACGCATGATTGAGCTAAAGACGCAAGCATTGGACTTGCTGACAGACATTCCGGATTCACCCGCTAAACGCTCCCTGGTGGGACTGGTAGAGTACACCGTTAACCGCGAGAAATAAGTCGTTTTCATTTTTTACCACAAAGTCGCAAAGGAGATTTTTGTATCATACCCCCGAAACTCAAGGACACAAAGACCTTTTTCACTGGCTCATATACCAGAATCATCAACCACATAGACACAAAGGACACATAGATTGCTTTCCCGCAGATGCACAAATTTTAGCGTCGCCTACCGGTCGACGAAATCTTCCACTCGACTGTCAGTTCGAGTTTATTTGACCAAAAGGCAAATAAGTATCGAGAACAAAGGAGAGGATGATAATTGAAAATTGAAAATGAAGAATTGAAAAGGAAGAGAAAATGTAGAATTATGAATGCAGAATTATGAATTAAAAACAATGATCCTGCCTCTGCGGCCTCTCTTTCTTTACGT
>CAYRVL010000030.1:0-5474 GCA_964427665.1 uncultured Fluviicola sp.
TGCTCCAAAATTTTGAAAAGTAAGTCCCCCGAAACCCCAAACGGTGTTCGGGATTGAAAGCTTCTAAGTACCTGCCTTTGGCACGCACCAAGAATCTCTAGGAGATGCCACTTTTATAAAGCCTTTCAGGAAACTGGGAGGCTTTTTTTGATGCTTGTTTTGAAAATGAATGATCTACAAAATATGATGTATTTACGATATGAAATAATCAACTGAAATTAGGATAGAAGTTTTAAACTAGATCAATATACGATACCCTGATCGAGTAATTCCCAAAATTCCTTTAGGCTTGTCGCTTTTTTCAATTTGCGATAAACCACTTTTCCTTCCGTGAGTTCCTCTGAAAAGGCCTCCCAATAACTTTTTAAACGCATTAAGGCATATCCGTCATTATTATTGGACGTCATACACGAATCCTCTATGAGTCTTGAAAACGTGATTAGTTTTTCTCTATAGGTTTTTGAATCTAGCAACTCTCCCGACTTGATCTCTTGAAAAATTGCCGGATTGTTGATCGCTCCTCGACCGATCATGAAGCGTTCTATGGGCTTTACACTTTCACTTATGGAGTTAAATGCTTCAATACTGGTTATGTCTCCATTGTACGTAAGAACATGGTTTAAGGAAGCTGCTGCCTGATTGAACTGTTCAATGTCACAACCTCCGTTATATAGCTGTTCCGCATATCGGGCATGGATAATTACTTCAGTCAGTTCGTATTCGTTCAGAATCGGAATAAGTGCATGAATTTCCTCCGTACTCCGCATCCCCATGCGCATCTTAATCCCCAATTTCAGCTTGAGCTTCGGGAAAATGGTATCCAACCATTCACGAAGTAGTTCAGGTTTGTTTAAAACGCCTGCTCCAAGTCCTTTATTTGTGACCATAGGGTATGGACATCCCATATTCCAGTTGACTTCGTTATATCCTAAAGAAACGATATAATCGTGAAGAATGAAAAAGTCCTCAACGGAACAACACATCAATTGAGGAATAACCGGCGCCAAATTGTTTTCAGGAATAATATCAATTTTTGGCCCTGCTTTAATCGTACCGTCGTTATTCATGCGCAAATAAGGCGCGTAAAACGTGTCAACGCCACCATATACGTTTACGTGTGCATTTCTGTAATGGTGATCCGTATACGTTTGTAAAGGGGCTAACGCCAGTTTCATTAGGGAGTGGAATTCGAAACAGGAATGATTCTTCCGTGCATGAAATATCCGGCAGACATTGCAAAATCCGCAATGTATTCGGCCATTTCTGAGGCAGTATGCGGTGCTTTGTAGCCCGGGAATGCTTCTTCCATCATTTCGGTTTGAACAGCGCCCAAACACAAACAGTTGATAGAAATCCCCGTTTCTTTTAATTCTTCTGCAAGTAATTCTGTAAGTGCAACAACGGCTGCTTTGGAGGGCGAATAAACACTTAAACCGGGAAATTTCATGGTTCCTTGAAACCCTCCCATGGAAGAAATATTCACAATGTGGCCGCCTTTCTCCATTTTAGGCAAACAAACTTGGATCACTTCCATCACTGCGAATACATTCACTTGATAGACGTCCAACATGTCCTGTCGGGTCATCTCCATAAAAGGCTTCACAGCGATCGCACCGGCGTTGTTGATCAAATAATCGATGCGCGGTAATTCGGCAACGATCTGCTCCAATTCTGCTTTCAAATTTGGAGACGCCAAATCTAAATGACGTAAATGCAAATGACCAACATCGGTATGGATCAACGAACGAGCACAACCCGTTGTATCGATTTGTCGTGCTGCAAAATTTTCGATCAGTGCCTTGCCAATTCCTCGACTAGCACCGATCACCAGTGCAATTTTAGACATCGAAATCTAATTTTAACACCTCACTAGTCGGATGAGCTTGACACGTCAAGATGTATCCCGCTTTTACTTCTTCCTCCGTCAAGGCATAATTGATAGACATGCGAGCACTTCCTTCGATGATCTTCGCTTTACAGGTACAACAAACACCACCGCGACAGGAATAGGGAACATCTTGTCCCGCTGCGTCAAAGGCGTCTAAAATGCTTTTTCCATTCGTTGGAAGTTCGATCTGAACCACTTGATCATCCAAAATAGCCGAAACTTTTGAAACTCCTTCAAAAGCACCGACTACCACCGTTTCCTCTTGTTTCATTAAAACAGGAGTTGTAAACAGTTCGAAATGGATCTTTTCCTTCGGAATACCAAATATGGTCAACACTTCTTGTGTGCCCAGGATCATCGCTTCAGGACCACAAATGAAAAAGTGATCGGCACGCAACAATGGTAAATCGGCTTTGATTGCCTCGCTTACCGCTTGTTTGTCTAAGCGACCACGCTGCGATCCCTCCACCTCTGTTCGGGAATAGTACAAATGAAGTTTCACTTGCGGAAGCTGTTTTAAGGCGTCAACGAACATGGCTTCTTCCGGATTTGTGTTTCCGTAGAACAATGTCAACTGTTGATCGGGAGATAGCGACTGCGCAATCGAAAAGATCGGTGTGATACCCGAACCGGCAGCAAAGGCAACCAGGGATTTCGATCCAGCAGGAACTTTGAAATTTCCTTGAGGAAAATCTACTTCGAGCGTATCACCTGCGCGCAAGTCATTCACGAGCCAATTCGAGGCGCGACCACCTTCTATCGCTTTGACTCCAACCGCCAGACCATTGTTCTTTCCACTGCAGATCGAGTAGGAACGGATCAATTTTTCTCCGCCAATTTGACAATGTAAATTGATGTACTGTCCCGGTTCGAATTGAAAATCGTTTTTCAAATTTTCCGGCACCTCAAAAGTGATCTTGCTTGCAGAAGCACTGATCTTTTCGTTTCCTGCAACCGTTAGAACAGCACTGCGTTTCTTCGGTTCACTATCCGAAGACTTTTTAAATCGTGAAAATAATCCCATGGATCAATCGTCAAATGAAACAACTAATTTCTCTGAAGTAGGGTGAGCCTGGCACGTTAAAATGTAACCTGCTTCTACTTCGTCTTTTTCTAAGGCGTAGTTGACGTCCATTACAGCACTTCCTTCCAGGATCTTTGCTTTACAGGTACAACATACTCCACCTTTGCAGGCGTATGGAAGATCTGCTCCGGCTTTATGACCGGCTTCCAAAATATTCGTATCGTCGGAATTCAGGTCGAAGTCAAAATGATCATCGTCCATAATGATCGTTACTTTGGCTTTCACCACCACTCCGTCGTCTGCTTTTTTCTCTTTTTTCGGTGCAACCGGCGTTCCAAACAATTCGAAATGAATGTTATTCTCTGCAATACCAGCTGTTTGAAGACCATCTTTCACCGCGTGGATCATGGATTCCGGTCCACAAATGTAAACACCGTCAGGCTGTGCCAAGCGCAAGAACGCATGATGCAGCTGTCCCACCTTCTCCAGATCAATACGTCCTTTTTGAAGTTTATTTCCTAAACTTTCTCGACTCAATACGTGAACAGGATTGAAACGGGTCATATGCGCATTTTTCATCGCCTCGATCTCCTCGCGGAAAATGATGGATGAAAATCCTTTATTTCCATAAAACAAAGTAACCGTACTTTTTGGCTCCTCCTTCAAAACTGCCTTTGCAATGGCCATTACCGGAGTAATTCCAGACCCTGCTGCAAATAATGCGTAGTGTTTCTGATTCGAAGGATTGGTTTGTACTTTAAAATTCCCAGTTGGGGTCATGACATCTAGTGTTTCACCCGGTTTCAATAGGGTTGTGGCCCACGTTGAAAATTTTCCGTTCTCAACACGTTTGATCGCAACGCGCAATTCATTTTCGTGTGGAGCTGTACAAATCGAATACGAGCGACGTACTTCTTCACCATCAATGGTTGCTTTCAAAGTAAGATACTGTCCCGGTTCGTAAGCATAATCCCCAACAAGATCAGCTGGGACTTCAAATGCAACTGAAACGGTATCTTCTGTTTCCGTTCTCACATCAGAGATGCGAAGTGTATGGAATTTTGGTGTCATTTGAATACAAATTGGTATGCAAAAATAACATTAATCTTAGCTCTTGGTTCGTTCGACCTCGGAACCTGATCAGTACAGTACCAATTTAGAATGAATCCATTTCTCTCCGTTCGATACGCGCACAAAATAGCTCCCCGCCGATATTCCTGTCAAGTCGATCTCCTGACTAACTTTCAACGGATGAATCACGCCGTCCAATCCGATCAGCTCTACCGATTTCACGTCAAATTGGTCCGGAGCCAATAAGGTGATCTTGTCCCGCGCTGGATTTGGGTAAATGACCAAAAGCGTTGCTTCTGTCGCGTCCAGATCTACCGTATTCAATGCCGCTAAAACAGCTCGCCACGCATGGATCTTACCCATGCCCCAACGCACATGTCCCGGCGCTGCGATCACGCCGGTATTGTTATCCAATCTGGCTGTAGATTTGATGATCTGTTTGACTTGTCCCGGAGATAGATTTGGATTCGCATCCAAGATCAACGCTGCAATGCCTGCTACTGCCGGTGAGGACATCGACGTTCCGGAAAATTTCGCAAAATCGTAATCCGTGCCATTGAAATTTACGCTTTCTGCTGCTGTATATCCTGCATCAGTAAAACTGGAAATGGAGGATGTTATCGACACCCCCGGCGCAGTGATGTCCGGTTTCATTTCTTCGGTGATGAGCGGTCCAATGCTGCTGAAACTTGCCAATTGTCCACCAACCAAATTTCCGTTGGTCGTGTAGTACTCCGAACTATGGGCGCCAACACTAATCACAACCGGGGAGCACGTTGGTTCACCAATGCTGTAGTTCGCGTCTCCTGCCAAACCATTGTTTCCATACGAATAAAAGGGCATTCCCCAGTTTCCAACTCCGGTCGTTAATTCGGTCACATTCCAGTAGTGAACTGTTCCATTTTCAGCGAAACTCTCCAAAACCGCCCAGTATCCATACGGATTGTGTACGCGTAAACGCAAGTTCGATCGACCGTTCAGGGGATGTGCATGTTCGCCCCCAACGTTGTACCACAAAGTGTCATTGTTGACGACTAAAAAAGAATCGATGTAGGATGAAATCGTAGCTGTATGAATGGTATCGCTTTCAGCCAGAAGCGTGTTAGTGCTGTTAAAAATGCGCAAGCGTATACCGAAATCTTTCCCGGCTTCGCCCCACATGGTGATGGATTGCCCCCACATATTCGGGTTCGAGGCATAGGCGTAAAATCCAAATCGCGCTTGAAAACTATCGTTGTTGAAGACTTTTTTGATGTGGTAATTGACATTTCCGTTGTTTCCTGCCGAAGCCACGAATACAACACCTTGAGCGCTTAGCCCGGCGATGGCTTGAGAAAGGAGTGAGTTACCATCCAGCGTTCCCATGTAGGTCAGTCCCCAACTCATGTTGACAACCAATCGTTTGCCTGCTGCTTGCGCTTTTTCGTGCATCCAGTTAAATCCGTCGATCACAGATGCCGCATCGATCAAAAAGGTACAGAATAAAAATTC
>CAYRVL010000030.1:5574-10436 GCA_964427665.1 uncultured Fluviicola sp.
GTGTCTTTAATTGCCCGATCCAAGTACGGAGCAACTTTTGAAGGGATTTCTAGATAACTGAAATAGCGGTTCCATGCGATCTCGGATAAGCGGTCCAGAGGCACTTTGCATGTAAGGACCTGACCGGTTGATTTTCCAACGATGCAATTCAAGGCTTGTAATTCGGACAAAGGCGCGTTGTTTTGAATTTTTCCGTACAAGGAGATCATCCAATTGTTTTGCAAGCGATAGATCGGAAAAGCCAGTAATTCGTTGGGAAGTTCTTTGGTTTCGGGATTAATAAACTTGGCGTGTTTCAATAGCTTTTGCCAGTCGAGTTGTTGTTGTGCCGGTAAATGCTGTGCGCTCACTCCAAAGGCAGAAAGGAGAGTGAAAAGTAACAAACGGATCTTCATGATTTAAAAGTAGAAAAACATGTGATTGACCCAACAATTGTTGAAATAAAACGTTAAAAGTTTGTTTCCTCGTTGGGAAGTTTTTACCTTTCTGACACAACAACGACATTATGGGACCAAACGTAGCAATTACAGAAGGCGTTCTTGTCCGGGTTACGGCTCAATTTCGCGCAGACATTTCACACATTCGTGAGGGATCCTTTTTTTTTAACTACAGAATCGATATCGAAAACCAAAACGCTTTTCCCGTACAGTTGATTCACCGCGATTGGTTCATTTTTGATTCTTTGAATCCGCCGACTCATGTGAGTGGGGAGGGCGTAATTGGTCAACAACCGATTTTGGAGCCGGGTGAACTGTTTAATTATACCAGCGGTTGCGAATTGCATTCAGAAATTGGTTCGATGCACGGATTTTACACCTTTAAGAATACCATTACAGACGACGTGTTTCGCGTAGATATTCCCACATTTGAATTGATCTTCCCGGGACGTTTCAATTAATGGATCTGCTTCTTGCTATTGCGTGATTGGCGACTGAATGCCAACAGTACGATGATTAGGAAAAGCACTGCCATGACCGGCCATTCCCAGCGCATTATGCGGTTTTTTACCGGGTTTTCATCGATATTCGCTTCCACTTCTGCTTTGTACATCGCTTGTTCCATGGCCATCAGGTCAGCATCATCTTTGGATTGATCGATCTGTAACTGTTCTGCGATTTGTTGTTTTTGTTCTAGGTACATGACCGCGTCTTCCCATGCTTTCGTTTGCTTGCTTAGCTGTGCCAAGGCCTGCAATGCATCCATGTGGGCTGTTTTCAAATTGTTTTCGACCGCAAATCGCAGACTTTGCTGATACCAACGCATGGCTTGGTCTTGTTTCCCAATGTAGTAATGATAATCTCCCAGATTGTAAAAACTTTCGCAGATCGCCGGTTTATCTTGTGCCTGTTGTCGAATGTCAAGTGCTTGTAGAAATTGCTGTCGGGCGAGCGTCGTATCGCCTCTTTCAAAGGAGATAATTCCCAGATTGTTGATAGCATGTCCAAGGGGAGTGGTCAGTCCGGCATTTTCCGCCATTTTGAAAGACAGTTTGAATTGACGTTCCGCAAGATCTAGTTTTTTCTGATTTCGATAAATATCGCCCAATCGTGCATGCGCTGAGCTGAGAGCGCGATACCTCTTCAGGGGTTGGTTTAATCGGATGAACTTGTTGTAGGTGTCGATTGCTTGTTGGATGTCTTTGTTCAAAAGATGCGCTTCGGCCAAGGAGATCATCCCATTAAATCGCACTTCCGGGTCGGTAGACTGACTGGCGTGTTTCACGGCTTCCTTCGCCCAATACAAGGCAGATTTCCCATCTTTTTCAACGCGGTATCCGGAACTGATGATCTTTTCTGCGAAACTCAATTGCTCGTAGTCGCCGCGTTCTTGCATATTCGAGAGCAATCCTTTCACACTGGTGATCGCTTCTGCACTTCTACCGTTATAAATGAAATATTCTGCCAAGATCAATTTCCCTTGTTCAATCGCCGGAAAATACTTGCGATCGATCCCGAAGAAAAAGAGCTCTTCGCCAATCACCCGCAGGGAGTCGATGTTTTCTGAAACGTAGTGTTGGTGCAGGATCTTAGCAGCCTCTAAGCGTTCGTTTTCAGGACCGGAACGAAAGGTTTTCCAGGTTTTGTCTATCGATTGTCCGAAGGAAGTCACCGAAAACAGAAAAACGAATAAGATCATCAAGCGAACACACATAGTCTTAGGTTTTTACAATGATACGCATTTTTAGGAATAGCACTTTTATCGCTTGTAGAAATCGAGGAAAGTGACTAACAGCACATTGCAGGTGGATGGGAATGCTTACATTTGTGTAGTAAAAGAAAAAGTTATGTCGAACGGAATTTTTACAGTGCCTAAAGCTGTTAATGAGCCGGTAAGAGCTTACGCTCCTGGTTCGAAAGAGCGCGATTCATTGATCGCCATGTACAAGAAAATGGAAGCGCAGGAACCGATCGAAGTTCCGCTATATATTGGAAAAGAAAAGGTGTTCACGGGGAATAAAAAACCGATGTCACCGCCGCACAACCATCAGAAGGTGTTGGGTTATATTCACCGCGGTGATAAAGCACACGTGCAACAAGCAATTGATGCAGCCATGGAAGCACGCGCGGAATGGGCAAACCTTCCTTGGGAGGATCGTGCAAGTATCTTTTTGAAGGCTGCAGATCTGTTGGCTGGTCCGTTTCGTGATCGTTTGAATGCGGCAACGATGTTGGCACAATCGAAAAATGTATTTCAAGCGGAGATCGATGCAGCCTGTGAGTTGATCGATTTCTTCCGTTTCAATGTGCAATACATGACGCAGATCTACCGCGAACAACCGGAATCTTTGCCTGGAATGTGGAACCGTTTGCAATACCGCCCGTTAGAAGGATTTGTCTTTGCGGTAACACCGTTCAACTTTACATCAATTGCAGCTAACTTGTGTGCTGCACCAGCAATGATGGGGAACGTGGTGGTTTGGAAACCAGCTGAAACACAAATGTACTCAGCACAAGTTATTATGGAATTGTTCCAAGCTGCGGGAGTACCGGATGGAGTGATCAACATGGTTTCTGCCAGCGGACCGGATGTGAGTGAAGTGGTATTTAAAAGCAAGCACTTCGGAGGTTTGCATTTTACCGGATCTACGAGCATCTTCCAAAGTTTGTGGAAACAGATCGGTGACAACATCGCCGGATACCGTTCATACCCACGTATCGTTGGAGAAACCGGAGGAAAGGATTTCGTGATGGTACACGCCAGTGCAGACGCTGCAGAAGTAGCTACCGCACTTTCTCGCGGAGCTTTCGAATTCCAAGGTCAAAAATGTTCTGCAGCTTCTCGCGCTTACATCCCGCAAAGTTTGTGGCCGGAAGTGAAACGCATCTTGGTGGAACAGGTGTCGTCTTTCAAAATGGGATCACCGGATGATACTTCGAATTTTATCAATGCAGTGATCGATCTGAAAGCGTTTGATAAGATCGCTTCGTATATTGACCATATCAAAGAAGCGAACGATGCAGAGATCATTGTTGGTGGAAATTACGATAAATCGGTGGGATACTTCATTGAACCTACCGTAGCGGTTACTACCAATCCGAAATTCCGCACGATGTGTGAAGAGATCTTCGGACCGGTTTTGACGATCTACGTATACGCAGATGCAGATTACGAAGCAACCATGCAGTTGTTGGATGAAACTTCCGAATATGCGCTGACTGGTTCGATCATTGCGCGCGACCGCTATGCGATCAACACCGCAGTGAAAGCCTTGGAAAATGCTGCTGGAAATTTCTACATCAATGACAAACCGACAGGTGCGGTAGTTGGTCAACAGCCATTTGGTGGAGCTCGCGGTTCAGGTACAAATGACAAGGCCGGAGCATCGATGAACTTGTTGCGTTGGGTTTCAGCGCGTACGATCAAAGAAACGTTCGTGCCACCAACAGATTATCGCTATCCATTCTTGGGATAATTTGATTCCCTTATGTATATTTGAACGTCTCACTCTGTGGTGGGACGTTTTTTTTAACCCAAATCATCCGTATGGATTTTGAAAAGAAATTTCCGTTAACCCAATCACCGGACAAAGTGATCACTGTGCAATGGACGCGTGGATACAACCAAATTCTTGTACTGTATAATGATGAAGTCATCGGCGAACATACCGGTGCTCAAGAATTGAAACGAGGAGTTTTGATCTCTACACCATATTTCGGTTCCTTGGAGATCAAACTGGGAGGTGATCCGCTCCGACTGAACGTGATCGTAGATGGTTTGCACAGTCCTGCTAATTCCATGCACCCGAAACATGCTGTGAAAAGTATCGCTACGTATTTCTGGATCTTGTTTGGAGGAGGATTGCTCGTTTCGCTTTTGGAAATTTTCTCCATTGGGTTGAACCCGTTTGGAATGATCGTGTTGGTCTTTGATGTGGTCATTCTGACCTTGTACTTGCTTGCAGCGATCTTGCTCGGAAAAGGAAAACCCGGTGCGTTCTATTTGGGGTTTGTGCCGTTCTGTTTCACTACCTTGCTTGTGATCTTGATGGTATTATCCGGGAATTTCCTCTCCATCATTGCTTTAGTTATTCGTGGCTTCTATATTTTCTATCTGAGTAAATCGATCAAACACCTCAATAGTTTGAGTAAGCACAATCAGTATGGTCATTTCGCCCACAGCGATCTACTCGACGAAAAGTTGTAAGGATGAATAGCAAATTAGCCGTATTTCTAGGATTGTTGATTGCGTTGAGTATTCGCTTCGGATACTTTAAGAACAACGAACGAAACGGTTATAACGCTACCACCTGGGATGCCCTTGGGTATTACATGTATCTTCCCGGAACATTTATATACGGGGATGTAAAAACGTTGAAATGGTTTCCTGAAATAGATTCGATCTACCAAGTTTCGGGGGGACAA
>CAYRVL010000030.1:10536-16793 GCA_964427665.1 uncultured Fluviicola sp.
AACTAATTTACTGCAATACGTGAGCGTGGACGGAGCGATGAGTCATGCCTTTATCTTCCCGTTGTACGCCATGGTGCTTTGGTTTACCATTCGTTGGCACGAGGAACCGAAAGGGGGCTATGCGTTTGCGATCGGACTTATCTCCGGCCTAGCGATCATCTCGCGACCAACAGAATTGATCATCATTTTTATCCCACTTTTGTGGAGTTTGGATCCAAGCGGCAAACTAAAATCGAAATGGACATTGGTCAAGACGCACAAAAGTCATTTTATGTTGGCGATAGCCGGAGGGGTGTTGGGAATTCTGCCTCAATTGTTGTATTGGAAACACGCTACCGGTTCGTTCATTTACGATGTAGGCAGTAAGTGGTATTTTTTAAATCCGTGGTGGCGTGTGCTCTTTGGTTTTGAGAAAGGCTGGTTTATCTACACGCCGATGGCTATCTTTATGGTGATCGGTTTGTTCTTGCTGAAAGGAAAGCCTTTTCGAAAAGCAGTAATTACCTTTTGTTTGCTGAATATTTGGATCATCATTTCCTGGTCAGATTGGCGGTATGGAGCCAGTTATTCCACGCGCGCATTGACACAGAGTTATCCGGTGTTTATGTTGGCTCTGGCTGCTTTTTTTGAGCGAGTCGGACAAACGAAATGGAAATACGTGATGTTGCCACTTGGTGTTTATTTGTCAGCCGTCAATCTGTTTCAGATTTGGCAATACAACCGTACGATCCTGCATTACGACCACATGAATTGGGCCTATTACAAAGCAATTTATCTGGACAAAGATCCAACGCCTTTGGATTATAGTTTGTTGGATGGGGGAGTGGTTCCCGAATTGAGCAATTCCATAAAATCACGAAAGATTTCGTTTCAGTTTAACGAGATTCCCACTTCGGCATGTGTATTGATCCAGCCGGCGATAAAAGTTTCGGAAAAATGGCTTCATATGCAGGCATTTCTCCGGTCACAGGAGTCGCTATATGGCGGTAATTTTTTGATTGAAACGTTCAAAAACGGAAAATGGAACACCAAAACATTACGCATTGGAGTTCCAGCATACGATTTTCATAAAAGGATGTCTTACGAAGCCTACTATAAGATAACCGAAGTTGACAGCTTGCGTGTTCAATGGTGCATACCACCTGTGCAGAAGGCTGTATTTGTCTCAGGAAACTTGACCCTTGTGAGATGATATGATCAATTCGGATAACCCAATTCGATCCATTTTAAAATGACTTCTTGTTCGTTTTTGGTCAAACGCTCTTCGGTGTACACGTGCGCTTCGTTTACAATTACCGGAAGTAAGCGTCCGGCTTGATCAAGTGCCTTCCAGCTCTCTGAACTATACAGGGTTACCGCAGCTGTACTTTGATGACATTCCAAACACTTGTTATTAGCAATGGGAAGGATCGATTGTTTAAACGAAATTGCTGATGGATCTTGGATGGGTTTGATCTCTTGTTTGTCGCACGACGTGATCGCGATTGTGCTCAGTAAAAGCACGGGTAATACGTGTTTCATCATCTTTTAATTTTGATGTGAAACTACAGGCCACAAGTAATGTTAACAGCAAGGATATGTTAACAGTTTGTGTTGTTATTGTAATGCGACGTAAAGGAAATGTTGCGGGAAAATTACTTCAGGCATTTGAAGTAATCGAAAGGTTCCATGCAGGAGTTGCATTGATAATGCGCTTTGCACGCGGTACTTCCAAATTGACTGACCATGCGCGTGTCGGTTGAGTTACAACGCGGACAGGGCACGGTAGGAGCTTCAGCAAATAAGACATTCTTATCCACTTCGTCAACTGGTGGTGCAATGCCATAAGCTTTCAAGCGTTCACGCCCTCGTTCGGTGATCCAGTCTGTGTTCCATGCGGGGGATAATTGCG
Organism: uncultured Fluviicola sp.; assembly: GCA_964427665.1. Lineage (GTDB taxonomy): Bacteria > Bacteroidota > Bacteroidia > Flavobacteriales_D > Crocinitomicaceae > Fluviicola. The sequence continues at coordinate 12,428 of CAYRVL010000030.1, forward strand.
TGATCAAATTTGGTTCAAACCCATTCTTAGTTAAATGCTCTGCAATACTTTTTTCAATGGCTTTGACGGCCGGACATCCGGAGTAGGTTGGAGTGACCACTACGTCTACTGTATTTCCGGGACCGCATTTCACTGACCGAACGATACCAAGATCAACTACGGAAAGTACCGGAATTTCAGGGTCCGGTACTTCATCCAATAGTTGCCATATTTTTGTTTCTGTTACCATTCCATTCCGGGATAGGCGCGCTGCATGTATTGCATTTCAGACAAAAGGTGTCCCATATGTTCAGAATGGCGACCCAATCGACCGCCGGACATTTTCCAATTGTTGGTTGGTAGTTCCAAGGTAGATGCCTCCAAAACCATGTTTATGCGTTCCATGTATGCAGGTCGTAAACTTTCAAGATCCACAGCAATACCTGAAGCGATCAGTTCACGATCAACCTCGTCCATAAAGAACAATTCGTCCGCGTAGCGATGCAATTTATTCAATGCATCTTGTGCTTTTTGGTGCGATTCTTCTGTGCCATCGCCTAAACGGATCACCCATTCTGAGGCGTGTTTCCAATGATAACGGGTTTCTTTCAACGCTTTTTCAGCGATTGCTGCCAGTTGGCGGTCTTCTGAATGCTGCAAAGCTTCGTAGAACGGAACGCGGAAACAATCGAAAAGCCATTGACGCACGATCGTATCTGCAAAATTACCATTGGGTTGCTCCACCAACAGTGTGTTCACGTATTGATGCTCTAAACGCAAGAAAGCCAGATCATCGGCAGTTTTACCCGCATTCTGAATTTCAGCGGCGTATTCCAACAACGATGTAGCCTGACCGATCAAGTCCAGCGCAATGTTCGTCAACGCGATATCTTCTTCAATTGCCGGACCATGTCCGCACAATTCCGACAAGCGTTGGCTCAGTACCAAGCTGTCGTCTGCAATGCGCAGGGTGTATGTTAGTAATGCACTCACGAGATTTAAAAATTACATGTGAGCAACTCCATCCGGAACCTCGTAGAAGGTCGGGTGACGATATACTTTACTTTGTGCTGGTTCGAACAACATATCCGAGTCTGACGGATCAGACGCATGGATCATGGATGATTCTACCACCCAGATCGAAACGCCTTCGTTGCGACGGGTGTACACATCGCGTGCGTTTTCCACTGCCATTTCGGCATCCGGAGCGTGTAAACTTCCAACATGTTTGTGGTTTAATCCTTGCTTAGAGCGGATAAAAACTTCCCACAATGGCCAATCTTTTGCTGACATCTTTTTCAATTTTTCCTGTTAAACACTAGGAGGCTTTACGCGCTTTTTTCTTTTCGGCATAAGCCATAGCTGCATCGCGCACCCACTTCCCTTCATCCATCGCTTTTCTGCGAGCAGCTAATCTTTCGGCATTACATGGACCATTTCCACTAATTACCTGTTTGAATTCTTCCCAGTCGATTTGTCCGTAATCAAAATGACCGCGTGCTTCGTTCCACTTCAGATCCTTATCCGGAATGGTCAACCCGATCAATTCTGCCTGTGGAACAGTGGCATCAATGAATGACTGACGCAACTCATCGTTCGTATGGCGTTTGATCTTCCAGTTGATCGATTCAGCAGAGTGTACGGAATCCGCATCGCTTGGTCCGAACATCATCAATGCAGGCCACCAAAAACGATTCATGGCATCTTGCGCCATGGCACGTTGTTCCGGAGTTCCTTTCATCAACGTACACATGATCTCGTATCCCTGACGCTGGTGGAACGATTCTTCTTTACAGATACGCACCATTGCTCGTGCATACGGTCCGTAAGAAGTGCGACACAAAGCCACTTGATTCATGATTGCAGCACCATCAACCAACCAACCGATCGCGCCGATATCTGCCCAAGTCAAAGTGGGATAATTGAAGATCGACGAGTATTTTGCTTTTCCAGTATTCAAATCCTCTAATGATTCCTCACGAGTATGTCCTAAAGTCTCCATGGCGCTGTACAAGTACTGCCCATGACCACCCTCGTCTTGAACCTTTGCCAACAAAACCGCCTTGCGACGCAGGTTAGGGGCGCGGGTGATCCAGTTTCCTTCCGGCAACATCCCTACGATCTCTGAGTGAGCGTGTTGGGAGATCTGACGGATCAAAGTTTTGCGATAGCGCTCAGGCATCCAATCCTTTGGCTCTATGCGGATTTCATTGTCGATTTTTGCTTGAAAAGCAGCTTCGAGTTCTTGCAAATTCACTTCTTTCATAATGAACGTATCTCTGACCAAATATAGTTAAAAAATCGCGTGTTTTTACGCTTAAAAAACAGTTCGCACTTCCCTTTTGTTTGAGGTAGTTTTCAGGATTTCACATTTTATTTAGTGTGGCAGGTCTCTGTACTTCTGATAAGCCGCGAAATTGCAAGGATAATTAAGGGGTTGGTGTTCGTGGTTGTATCGGATTGGAAGCAGTGTTAGCTATCGCGGAGAAAAGTAGAATATTTTGTTAAATGTTAATAAACGTCACGGAATTTAATTCAGATCGTGATAATCTTAAAAAGAAAAACCCGACGCCAATTCCGGTTGATCCGAAATTGAGGTCGGGCCTCGAGAAAATAAAATGTTCTAATTAACGTGATAACATCACCGGCATCACGAGCATTAAGATGTCTTCGTGTTCATTATCTGAGCCGTTTGGCATGATCAATCCGGCACGACTTGGTTCACTCATGGCAAGCTTTACTTCTGGCGAATCGATGTTGTTCAACATTTCCATCAAGAAACGGCTATTGAACGCGATTTCCATATCTGTACCATCATAATTACAAGTCAAACGCTCGTTTGCCTCATTCGAAAAATCCAGATCCTCTGCGGAAATATTCAATTCGCTTCCTGCCAATTTCAGTTTTACCTGATGCGTGGTTTTGTTGGCAAAGATGGAAACGCGTTTGATCGCCCCCAAGAATTGTAAACGATCCACGATCAAAATATTCGGATTTTCCTTTGGAATAACAGCTTCGTAGTTCGGGTATTTCCCATCGATCAAACGACACATCAAAACGATATCGTTGAACGTAAAGATCGCATTGGAATCTGAATATTCTACCAAAACTTCCTCATCACCGCGCAAGTTTGATTTCAACAAGTTCAACGGCTTTTTAGGAAGAATAAAGGCAGAACCACCAGTCGACTGACCGTCTGTACGGCGGTAGCGAACCAATTTGTGTGCGTCTGTGGCTACAAATGTGATATCCGAAGGACTGAACTGACAATACATTCCGCTCATTACCGGGCGAAGGTCGTCATTCCCTGCGGCAAACAACGTTTTATTGATGGCACGTGAAATGATATCGCCTGAAACGCGGATAGAATTGCTGTTCTCGATATTGGGTGATTTCGGGAATTCCTCGCCGTTGAAACCAACCATTTTGGATTTTCCATTGTCGTAAGCGATCTCCACACCAAAATTCCCTTTGTCAACCTTGAAGGTACATGGTTGATCTGGTAAGTTTTTCAAAACATCCAACAACATTTTGGCCGGAATTGCCACTTTGCCGTTTTCACTTGCCTCAACCTCCATGTTCGTACGCATGGTTGTTTCCAAATCGGAAGCAGAGATCGTAAGCTGTCCTTCCTGAATGTCGAACAAAAAGTTGTCTAGGATTGGCAAGGTGTTCGAAGTGCTTAAAACTCCGCTAATGCTTTGTAAATGACGTAATAAATTGGTACTGGATACTATAAAATTCATCGTCCTTTTTTGTCTTGTTTAGTGAACAAAGATACTTTTTTTTTAGCCCTTTGCGGGAAGTATTCTAAGAAGTTGTGGACACGTTTTCAACCATTTTAGCGCTGAGCGGCTGCCGGATGGGAGAAATAGATCCGACCCATGATAAGTGGGGTGAAGACGTAATATTGACACTTCACGAGTTTCCCTCCGGGTAGTTCACACCAAAATCGATTGATGTCGTGGCTTACCGTATCTCCAAATTCGTCTTGCTCCGTTTCTCCAGAATCTGATTTACGACGGAACATGCGCAATTTCACGTCTTCGCCTTTTGTGGTTTTCACTGAAAGGGTACAGAATGGGGTAGAGCGACGAACACTGTCTACCTGGCGTTCACTCAACTCAAAATTGGGCAATTCGTAGTGTACACGACGGAAGTTCAATAAATAACGCGAGATCATCTGAGGTTGCACGCTAACAGGGCGGTTATTCTGACTAATCGCGAAGGAATTTCCTTTTTTGCGCACCTCGAAATTACGATCGGTGTTTTTGGTGAATTTCACGGTAACTTCTTTGATCTCCTCCGGTTCGTAGGCGAAAATACGGGTGCATTCCCAACGTCTTGGATCTGCAAAGAAGCGAGGTGAAATGATTCCCTTCATGTT
>CAYRVL010000030.1:16893-19759 GCA_964427665.1 uncultured Fluviicola sp.
GGTTCTGTGATGATAATGCGGTCAACAGATGCAGTATCGGTGATCTCAAAGTTGAAAGCGGCTACTTTTTCATCCGATTTTCCTTTTTTGTTGATCAGCCGAAAAGCAAAATATCCCAATCCTGCTAACAAGGCAACTCCGATCAATAAATAAGCGATTCTTTTCATAGTCTTAATTGCGTGCGTAACGACGTTTACGTAAATAGAATAATACCAATGCGAGGATCAATACCAATGCGGAAGGTAAGATCATGTTCATGAGTTTGTAGTAGCTGGCCTCCGTTTTAACCTTTTCCTTGTCGATCGGATGAATGTCGATCTGTTTCGAACGGATGTCTAACACTGAATTGTCGCCCATCATGTAGTCCACCATGTTCTGGAAAAATTCCTGATTTCCGTAGATCAGCGGCTGAATCCGCATTTGAGCCATGACTTCATCGTAGCGTAAATTGTTGAAGCTGATCGGGCGGTATTGCATTTTGCCAAATTTACCCGGCATTGAATCGTAATAATTTTTCAGGAAAGTACCGTTACCAACAGCAAACACTTTTCCTTCTGAAATGCTTTTCTCTTTGTATTTGGAAGCGGGATTTTTTGCAAAAGCCTCCACAATGCGGTTTTTGAAATGCGATGTAAAACGTCCTTCAACCAATCCGGCAACACATACTTTGTTGGCTTCGCTTTTCGGATCTTCCGCCAATGCGGGGACTTTTCCGTAGTTCATTGGCATGGCCAAACTAACCAACGGCGCCATTCCGGTAACATTTGAATTCGTAGAAGTCGTCAGAACCGGAGAAACCAACCAATTGTCATTCGGGATCAGCTGGATCTGTGAGGTGTAGCGCAACATGACCGGCTCGATATTTCGCGAGATCGGATGGCGCGTCGGACTGGATGCGACGTAGTAGAACCAAGGCAAAAGACTTTCTTTGGCGAATGGTACAGCAATCGGACCACAACGCACATCAAGTGCATAGTTGTCGTTGATCTTGATCCCGTAATCGAAAAGCAATTTATCGAGTCCGATGTTCGTGCGTGTGGTGTGAACGGTTCCTTTCATCATCAAGGTGTCCATCGGGAAATCCAACTTGTCCATGAACACCATCAAGCGTCCTCCGCGCATCACGAATTGATCCAGGATGTACAAATCTTTATCCGAGTAGGCGGTTCGTGGACGAGCGATCACAACACCTTTTACATTATCCAATGCGGCGATCGAGTCGTTCAAGGTAATGTCTTCTACCGTGTAATAATCATCGATCAGTGCGCGAATGCGTTGTGTCTCCGGATAGCTCAATTCCCCGTGTCCGTGTAAGAAAGCAATGCGCGGTTTTTGTTTTTGGATCACCCTGCGCAATGCCGAAACCAACATGTACTCCAAATTGTTGATCGAGTTTTGAATGGTTGTTTCGGAGAATTCAGGTGTTATTCGTGCCGGTTGACCTTGCGGAGATCCGGGTAACAGCTGAATGTGTCCTTTTGTAACACCTCCGTAATCGATCTCAGCTCCGGGCCACAACATCATTTGGTTTTGACCGCCATCTTTGTTGTAAACGATCTCTAAAGGCATAATCCCTTCTCCCATGGAGTAAAGGCGTTCCTTCAATGCAGACTGATCGGCCTCTGAACCTTGTGTAGGATCAACGAATTCGTATTCGATACGGTCACCTGCAATTTCTTTGAATTCGATCAATTTGTCTTCTACAGCATTTCGGAAACGTTTGATCTCGGCCGGTAAATTTCCTTCCAAATATATCTTGATGTACAAACGCCCAACTTCATTTTTGCTTTTACCATCGCCGGCATCTTCGGGTTTCATTTTTTCTAGGAAATTGATGGTGCCTCCTGCAAGTGAGTAACGTTCATCTTCGGTCATGTCAATGCGCGAATAGATGAAGGTTCCAATGATATTCAGGAACACCACCACACCGAGGATGATGAAAAGGAAAACCCAATTAAATACGTTGTTCGTTTTTGTCGACTTATTTTTCATGGGATTAACGCTTCAAGGATTTGACAACAGTTAGAGATGCCGCTAGGAAAATAACGATCATTCCAAGGAAATAGATGATGTCGCTGGTATCGATCACACCTTTCATAATACTTCGATAATGGGAGGTGAGTCCGATGTACTGAAAAATGAAATCATAGTCTCCCATCAGATTGAACGATCCTAACAATTCGAATCCATCGTAAAAGAACCAGCAAAGGAACATTGCTAAGATGAAAGCAACGATCTGGTTACTGGTAATGCTGGAGGCAAATACGCCGATCGCAATGAAAACAGAACCTAGAAGTAATAAACCGATGTACGAAGTAAAAGTGGCTCCTTCATCGATCACGGATTTCGCAAGTCCATCCTCATCGATTGATTCCACCCCCAAAGAAACCATGCTGTAGTAGTATACCAAAGTCGGCAACAAAGCAATGATCAATAAGGTTACACCGGCCAAGTATTTGGCTAGAATGATCTGAAGGTCTGTTATTGGACGTGTAAATAGTAATTCGATGGTTCCGTTTTTGCGTTCTTCCGCGATCATCCGCATGGTGATAGCCGGGATCAAGATCAGGAAGATGATCGGCGATAAGTTGAAGAAAGGGATCAGATCCACCTCTTCGCCCATCAACAAATTCGTGTCTTGCGAAACGATCCAGTGAAAGATCCCCGAGGAAATCAAAAAGATGATAATAAAGATGTACCCCACAATGGAGCCCAAAAAACTTCTGATTTCTTTCCAGTATAATGCTTTCATGCTTAAAAAAAGTGTTCAAAGATACGAACTACAACCAACTCCATCAACCGAATCGCTAATACAGAACGCAAACGCTTAAAATTGGTTGGGTGAAAAGCTTCCTCCTTCGTAATA
>CAYRVL010000030.1:19859-29560 GCA_964427665.1 uncultured Fluviicola sp.
ACGATTCGTGTAAGCATACTTTTTAGAACAATGAAGCAATTGTTTTAGCTGAGCCGCGCGGGGTGAATTCTACGCGAACGATGTCGTTGATCCGCAGGCCAAATAATGAATCCGCACCTCCGGCACCACCGGTTGCACCTTTGTTGATTGCAATCTCCAGCAGGCCATTGTCATTGAAAAGCGCCAATCGTTCACCCGGTGCCACGTCGTTATACGCATTCGAGATCTGATCAATGTAATAATCTTTTCTTCGGAAGAATATGGTGAACGGATCGTCTCCAAAACGTTCGAATAGTCCTTGATGGATGTTGGTGATCGCGTTTCCGTAATGATCAATGTGGATGATCGTTCCTTTGATGAGGTTTTCTTCGATCACTGCATTGAAGGCATGGGCAATGCGCCATTTTTCTACCGGCGAAGCAATTTCTTCTAGCGGTTTGCCTGCAATAAGGTGCAAAGCAGCCGGGACGAAAATGTTTTTCACCGGAAAACGAAACGCGTTCGGATTGGACAGTACGTTGTCTAAATGCCAAAAACCCTCCGGTTTTTCTTCCTTCAGTAAAAGTGCAAAAACACCGTTGTCAGACGCGATGAAGTATTGTTTGCGCCAATACATGATGGCTGGCAAGGCTCCGGAACTCATGTTGATCACCGGCTCGCTGTCCACACCAATGATGTGTACGGTTCCTTCCGGAAAATCGCGACTGGCGGCTTGCACATAATAACTAGCGTTGATGATATCAAACGGTTTTACACCATGGGAAATGTCCACAATCTGCACATTTGGGTTCCCACGCAGGATACTTCCTTTCAAGGCCGCTACATAATAGTCGGTCAATCCCATGTCAGTTGTCAACGTAATGATTCCCATCTTCTTGTGCAGGTGCTTTTCAGCACGAAAAATTATGTAAATTTGACCCAAAAATAAGGGTTATCCAATCAATCCTGATGTAGTATCAAAAGATTTATTCACATTGACAGAGAAGAAAATCCAGATCACAGGCGTAAACGTTGCTGAATTGTATGGTGTAAACAACGCAAACTTAAAGCACATTCGCTCCTTTTTTCCGAAATTGAAGATCAATGCGCGGGGAAATGAATTGACCATCGCAGGGGATGCAGAGGTCATGGACTTGTTCGAACGCAAATTCGAACTAATTCTGGCACATTTCCATCAATATAATGTGTTAACCGAAAACAATATCGATAATCTCATGTTGGACGACGGCTCTGCGATGCTGTCTTCGGATGGATCAGAGATCCTTGTACACGGAAATCAAGGCATAAAGATCAAAGCCAAAACGGTCAATCAACGCAAATTGGTGCAAGCCGTGAACAAGAATGATATGGTTTTTGCTGTCGGTCCTGCCGGTACCGGAAAAACCTATACCGCCGTTGCATTGGCAGTGCGTGCATTGAAGGCCAAAGAGGTAAAACGCATCATCCTGACAAGACCGGCAGTTGAGGCGGGAGAGAATCTAGGATTTTTGCCGGGTGACCTGAAAGAAAAATTGGATCCGTATTTAATGCCGCTTTATGATGCCTTGCGCGACATGATCCCGGGTGAAAAGTTGGCAGACATGCTTGAATTTGGTGTGATCGAGATCGCGCCCTTGGCTTTCATGCGTGGAAGAACCTTGGATAAAGCATTTGTGATCTTGGATGAATCCCAGAATACGACGGTGATGCAAATGAAAATGTTCCTGACCCGAATGGGACAAACGGCGCGCTTCGTCATTACTGGTGACATGTCTCAGGTGGATTTACCGCACCGTCAACGTTCCGGACTGTCCTATGCCTTGGATATTTTGGAAGACGTGGAGGGAATTGGCATCGTTCGACTGACACAGAGTGATGTCATCCGACATAGTTTGGTGAAGCGCATTGTAGATGCGTTTGATAAAGCGGAAGCGGCCGAAAAAGCAGCTGCCTACGAAAGAAAGAAACAAGAAAATGAGGATGATCGACCAAGACGTGGTCGTCAGCGCAATAACGATTAGCATGAGCGAAACAATTACAAGTACGAATTTTAAATTTCCCGGTCAGAAAAGTGTTTACCGCGGAAAAGTACGTGAGGTGTATACCTTGGAGAACGACATCTTGGTAATGGTGGCAACAGACCGAATTTCGGCCTTTGATCATATTTTACCGAAGGGAATTCCGTACAAAGGACAAGTGTTGAATCAAGTAGCAACCATGTTTTTGGATGCAACACGCGACATCGTTCCAAACTGGCTCTTGGGAACACCAGATCCCACAGTAGCTATCGGTTATGCCTGCGAACCGGTGCGCGTAGAAATGGTGATCCGTGGTTACTTGGCCGGACACGCTGCACGCGAATACAAAGCAGGAAAGCGCGTTTTATGCGGAGTTGCTCTACCGGAAGGGATGAAGGAAAATGACCGTTTTCCGGAACCAATCATTACACCGGCAACGAAAGCAGAAGAAGGTCACGACGAGGATATCAGTCGGGAAGAGATTTTGCGTCAAGGTATTGTGCCGGAAGAGATCTACCTGAAAATGGAAGATTACACGCGCAAATTATTTCAGCGTGGAACGGAGATGGCGGCAGAGCGCGGTTTGATCTTGGTGGATACGAAGTATGAATTCGGGATTCGGAATGGTGAAGTTATCTTGATCGATGAGATCCATACACCAGACTCGTCACGCTATTTTTATGCTGAAGGTTATCAGGAAAGACAAGCTGCGAATGAACCGCAAAAACAATTGTCGAAAGAATTTGTACGTCAGTGGTTGATTGAAAATGGATTCCAAGGACTCAGCGGACAAGTCATGCCGGATATGCCCGATTCTTTCGTGCAAACGATCACGGAACGCTACATCGAGCTTTACGAGAAGATCACAGGAAAACAATTTGAGCAAGCAGATACCTCAAACATCAACAAGCGCATCGAAATGAATGTTGCGAAATTTTTGATGGAACAAGGTTTGCTGTGATACAGTGTTAAAATTTTTAGGGCTGTTTCTTCGGGGACAGCCTTTTTTTTGTGCTTAAGTAGCAGATTGTTTAGCGATGACTTTCCAAAACAAGGCCGGTAGAAAACGCTTTAATGTTACTGCTTTGATCTCTTTATTTCCGATCAATACTTCGCGCTTTTTTGCCGAAACAGCCGCTAATAATTGATTCACACAAATATCGACAGGCATTCCGGTAGCTTGATTGCGGTCCATGACCCCGTGTGCTTCCCCATCTTTGTTGATCGCACGCAAGGAAATTGGCGTGTTGATCTTTCCCGGACATACAATGGTCACATGGATGTTGTTTTTCGCTTCCTCGAGTGCCAGACTTTCAAAAAATCCGTGCAAGGCATGCTTGGAGGCACTGTACGCTGATCGCAAGTAAAATCCAAATTTGCCGGCGATGGAAGAGATCGGAACGAAATGACCGAATCCTTGTTTCTGCATGACCGGTAGTACTGCTTTGGTCAGTATTATTGTGCCAAAATAGTTCACTTCCATGATCTTACGGTCAACTTCGATGGAGCTTTCTGCAGCTGTTCCGCGCTGACTGATCCCGCCGCAATGAAATACGTAGTGAATGGCTCCGAAACGTTCGATGACTTGCGCTACCATTTCTTCCACTTGTTGCAGATGTCCCAAGTCCATGGGCAAAATCAGGTGTTTTTCAGGGGAGGACAATTTGGATGCAACGCGTTTCAATTCCGCCTCGTTGCGCGCCGACAATACGATGTGATATCCTTTTTTGTCCAATTGATAACACAATTCTTCTCCAATTCCGGATGATGCACCAGTGATCCAAGCAACTTGCATGATGAAACTTTTTACAAAAGAACAGACTAATTTCGGATCAATTCCAAGAATCCTTGAATTTTTATTGAATTAGGATCGTTTCGGTCGCGTGTAAACACGTAAAAATAGGTGCCCTCAGAAAGATCTGTTCCCTGGAAATCATTGCGGTAATCGTCTGTTTCATAAACGACCCCACCATAACGATTCAAGATCATGAGATGGTTTTCTTTGAATACAAGCGCATCATCAATGTAAAAGAAGTCATTCACGCCATCATTGTTCGCGGTGATCACATTGGGTAAAGCATTGTTGCAATCCACGCTCATGACGAACAAGGTATCGGTGAACACGCAGCCATCTGGTGAAGTTGCCGTTAAAATAAGATCCTGATTTCCTAAAATGGGAATGCTGGTGGATCCACCGTATGTGGTCCATTCATAAGTGTTGCTGTCATTCGGAAAATAGTAGGTGTAAATGTCATTGATGCAAACTACCGTATCAGTACCGAGATCAAAAACAGGCAATGCATTCCAATCTAATTCGATGGAATCCTGATACAGACAACCCAAGGTATCCCATAATTGCAATCCGTATGTGCCTTCGGTGTTTAATACAAATGGCACGACTATGTGATTTGTGTCAAAGACACCAAGCGGTGTGGTCCATGAAAGGCTATCAATGCCATTTCCAGAAATAGTGATCGAACCCGTGTCTCCAATACAAAGCAATCCGAGATCCAGATCTATTTGATAATTCAAGGAGGAAGCAATGGTGTGCAAGGTCAGTGTGTCTGTCAAGCAGCCATGGATATCGGTGGCATGCACTGTGATGGTTCCGGTGCCAGCTGTCGTAGTTAGGATCAAAACGGAATCGTTGGAGATGCCGAAATTTCCTTGCCACACAATGCTGTCTACCAGTCCTTGTAAACCGACCTCCACGCGCGTTCCTATGCAGAGTATCACGGTGTCTTCCGTGAGGCTGATCTGCTGAGGGGTGATGTGATAGATACTGTCTTGAATCGAAGAAGCAAAACATTGATTGAAGATCTGTACTTCGATCAGGTTTTGACCATTCAACGCTGCGGCATTCAAGATCAGTGGATTTACGGAAGGATAACTCACATTGCCAACACTCCAAAGGATGCTTTCAGTAGTGGTGTTGACTGAAAATTGAGTTCCTTCTCCCGGACAAAGCAAGGAATCGCCGGTGATTTGGTAGCTGCCTAAACTATCGATCACGGTTACTTGAACGAGGTTATAAACAGGAGCGCAGGCCGCAACAGCATAGGCTAGCAGAAAACTGGTGTCGTTCACGACGTTCGAAAGATTCAGTTGTGATCCGGTATGCAACAGGTTGGTGTCCAGATCGAACCAATTAAGCACAAATCCGGATTGATCTTGTAAACTTACGTTAAGTCCCGGACAGATCGTGACGTCGGAAACGGAAGGTGGAAGCGATCCGGGAACCGCGACGATCGAAACCGTATTGGTGATATCCGTACATCCGTATTCGTTGGTGACTACCGCTGAGTAATTTCCAGGTTCGTTTACTACGTAACTACCGCCCGTAATTTGTCCATCGTTCCATTCAAAGCTCGCGTTCGGGGGAGTTCCTACCAGTGTTGTCATTTCATCGAAACACAATAGAGAATCCAGGGTGGAAATGCTGGCTGTAAAACTTCCGTCGATGATCTCCACACTATCTTGTGCGGTGAAGCCACATTGGGTAATGCTCACCGTATAAATTCCGGGTTGTGTGACTACGATCTCATCTCCCGTTGCATTGATGGGCGACCAAAGAAAGGTCGGATTGCCGGAGTAGGATGCGACAATGTTCACGGTTTCGTTGGCACATAAGAATGCATCCGGAAAAACGGAAATACTTGGCGTTGCGTATTCTCTCAATTCATACGGAGGTGTTGTAAGTGCACAGCCTTCAGTGTCTACCACGTGGACATAATAAAAGCCTTGATCTACTCCGAAGCAACCGTTTGTTGTTGAGAGTGAATCCCCGTTTGGACCGATCCATTGGTAAGAAACAAAGGTGTTTGGGATCGACATGTATACCGAATCGTAAGGACAAATAATTCCATCCGCCGGCTGTGAAACTACATTCGGAGCTGTTTTCAAACTGATGTAAAAAGAGGTGCCGAACGTATTGGAACAGCCATTCGAACCAGTAAATGTTCCGTAGTAATTGTACGTGCCTGCTGCATTCACTTCAATGCTGTCGTTGTTGTTGTGCCAAATGATCCCCGGACCGCTCCAATTGAAGTTAGGATGCGGATTGGATGCTACCAGAAAGAGTGAACCATTCGGACAAAGAAGATTGTCTCCACTGATGCCACTCGACCAACTTGGAAGCGAACGCACTTCAATATAAACGGATTTGGTCGCCGTGTAACGCGTGGTATCCAGACCGCATAGATTGTTGTAACCCAAATCCAGTGTGAGCCCGATGGTGTACCAACCGCTGCTCATGGGGTTGAATTGGGTGTGAACATGAGGCAAATTCTGTACATTGTTCCCATTGATTGTCCATTGAACATAAGCGTACGGTTCGGTCAAACTTTGGAAAAGTCCATTCGGATTGGTAAGCAGGTCAATTCCCGCAAAATGAACGGTAGAACCCTGGCAGATCGAAATGGAATCATTTGGGGCGTTTTGCATGACAATGTCCAATACAATGCTGTCGTAATTGATCGTGTGATCGAACTGAATGAGGAAATTCCCGGTCCGGTGACAATATTGATTGGATGCCACCACGTTGTATACTCCCGGTTGATGCAATGAAAACGGTCCAACTCCGCTAGCAGTGAACGAACCGCCGATCAGATTGGTGCTAAGCGAGGTGCCGGGAGCCAAACTGTCAAAAAACACGTAAACACTGTCCGGATAGCAAAAATGATAGTCATTGTAGATGGCGCCGGGGTGCAAGGTGTTGATGCCGATCGTATCCGAAAGCAACGGCAGGGTAGGGATCGGTTCTGAAATGGCATAAATACTGTCCTGACTGGATGCACATCCATCATGTCGTGTCACCTGAATCGAGTAGTTGTTCGTGTTGGTAATTTGAATGGGATTATTAGTTGCCGCGGTATTCCAAACATAGGAATAACTGGGGCCGTAATGGTTTTGTGTATTCGTATTGTATATAAGTTGTGTTGTCGAGCAAAAATGAATGGTATCGTTGATCAGTACATTTCCAAAAATTTCTCCCGGGATTGAATCGGTGATGCCGGCCTTAAAATAATTCAGATCGTACATGCTTGCAGTAAAGTATTTAAGCAGAAATGAATTGCGGGTTGAATCGCCCACAAGGAAACTGTGTGGCGTTTCAGAACCAGCGAAGCTATGCAGCATATAGTTTGATGTTCCGTAATTGTAAAGTGGGTTTCCCTGATGTCTCGGCAGGTTGAGGTCTTTGGTGTAACTACCGCAAACGATAGGTCTGTCCATCATCGGTAAAGCTACTCCCAACCCCTCGTCATCCATTTTTCCGCCAAACTGTTTGATGTATTCGCGTTGTCCTTGTGCATCCAATTTGAGCAGATATCCATCCTTGAAACCAACAGCATTAAAGATCAGATGGTTCGAGTCTTGGATCTGCGACAGGTCGCATTTGAAAAATCCGGTAACGAAAATATCTTGATGCAGGTCCACCGAAATAGCTCGTGCCGATAGGTCATTGTTCGATCCCAAGGTGAAATTCCAGATGTAATTTCCGGCATTCGTTGTTTTTAAAACGAAGATCTGTTTGGTGTAAGGATTTTGAATCGAATGCAATCCTGAGGCATCGTAGTAATTGAGATTTCCCAAGAAATCACCGGTAATGACTACATCTTGATCCGCGTCGATCTCTAAATCGTATGGCAGCACCATTCCGCCTTTCATCTGGTTGAAATAAACCAGTTGTCCGGCAGGAGTCAGTTTAGAAACGAAGCCTACATTGAAACCATTGTTTAAATACGTGTTTCCGGCGAAGACGAGCGTATCGGAGAATTGACCAGTAAAAAAGATGTTGTTCTGATTGTCAGTCGCTACCGCCAAACCGCGATCCTCATAGTCGGCGAACCCATTTTTCGACCAGAGGTCGGATCCGTTTGCATCGTATTTAGCCAGAAAGAAATCGAATGAAGGAAGGTTCGTGATGGGGTCAGGGGCACTCGTGAAAGCTTGTCCTGCGATCGTGCAAGCACCTTGAAATTGGCCGGTTAACAAGATGTTGTTTTGGTTGTCAACCGTTACACCGTAGGCATTTTCGGAAAGGTTTCCACCTTCTTTTTTAGCCCAAATGATCTGTCCGTTTGGATCCATCTTGAATAAGAAAATATCTTTCGAATTAGCTGTTGATGCCAGGGTTGTTGCGCCAAGCGTGATTGTTCCAAAGAATTGTCCGGTAACAACGACGTTTTGGTCGGGACCGATGGCCAAGTCAACGGCGCGGTCTGAAAAATTACCTCCAAAAGTTTGCTTCCATTGCAAGACTCCATTGGGATCGTATTTCGCGACGTAAATATCTCCGTTTCCTTGCGCAAATTGGACCACATTGGTGGCGTTGAAGGCGGTTTGTCCGGTTACATAGCCGGTGATATAACTGTATCCGAATGCGTCCACCTCCACATCTACAGCTTCGTTGGTGAATTGACTGAATGTGTTCACGCCCCAATGTTGTGCAAATGAATGGCCGAAAACAGCAAAAGAAATAAGTAGCGTAGTTAGGTTTCTCATACATCTTATTTAGTTCCAAGACGTATGGCGCGAGAAATGGTTGGAAAAAAAATAGCGACCGAAACGATCGCTATTTAATTTTTTATGTGGATGATTACAAATCAGTTGGGAGATCCGCCTGCTTGTATGATTTTTGTTTTGGTTTCAATTTTTCGATGAAAACAACCCGGAATTTTTCGCCGTCTGAGGTGTAAATCATTTCGGAGATTCCATTGGAAATCGTTGGTTGCAATTTTTTAACGTTGTAAAATTTCTTCTCGTATAGCTCGTAGGTATTGTCGTCATACATCAAGAAAATTGAAACAATGGTTCCGTTTTCCACGCGTACTTTTCCAGATCTACATTCCGTTCCATCCGGAGTGAAAAAACTAATGATCACATTGCGATGCATTTCGTCTGCTACCGTGTAAGAACCGCGTTTTGCAAAGGCTTCTTCCAGCTTTTTAAAACAATCATCCTGTCCAAATGCACTCAAGCCGATCACAAGAGAGAAAGCTGCTAGTAGAATATTTTTCATAGTTGTTGTTGTGTTTAGGGAGCAATACTCCGAGTTTCAAATATAACAAGTTTATCGAAAACGATTACTGTCGCCGGAATTATTTATTTTTGGAAACAATCATCGTTGAGTGCCATGAAACAAATAGCAGACCATTTTGCCCAAGCTTTAGAGATTTTGCAAAAATTTAACACGTCGGAGAATTTTGAAAAGATCGAAAAAGCCGGCGATCTTATGGTAGAGTCTTTAAAAAACAGCGGGAAGATCATTTCTTGTGGAAATGGTGGCTCCATGTGTGATGCCATGCATTTTGCAGAAGAACTTACAGGGCGTTACCGCGATAATCGTCCGGGAATTGCGGCACTGAGCATCAGTGATCCATCGCATTTGTCCTGTGTTGGGAATGATTATGGTTACGAGTTTGTCTTCTCGCGGTATGTGGAAGCCGTTGGTCAGCCAGGTGATGTGTTACTTGCAATTTCTACCTCCGGTAATAGCGGAAACGTATTGCGAGCAATCGAAGCGGCGCACAAAAAAGGAATGCGAGTTGTCGGATTAACCGGGAAGGATGGCGGTGCCATGGCTGGGTTGTGTGATGTAGAGATCCGTGCTCCACATGCACCTTATGCAGATCGTGCTCAGGAGATCCATATCAAAGTGATCCACGCATTGATCGATCATATCGAAACGAAAGTTTTTCAATA
>CAYRVL010000031.1:0-29437 GCA_964427665.1 uncultured Fluviicola sp.
TTAATTCAGCCTGTAACATGTAGCTTTTTCAGCCGGTTAATTCCCAAACACCAACAATTCAATGCGGATGTTCTTTAATTCAAAAGTGCGTTTCCCCGGATTCCAAACGTATATTTTTACTTCCGAACATTTTTCCATGTAGTCATAGATCTGTGTTTCGAAGGTTAATTGCTTCCAGGCGTTTTTACCTTCATAGATATCGTTGTAAAGTGGCATGATCTTGTAATTTCGATTCTCAAATCCGGCATTGTAAGCATCCACAACGAAAAAAACATCTGTGAACTTGTCCGTTCCAACAATGCGTTTTTCACAAGTCATTCGCACATAATACCGTTTTCCATTTCTCTTTTCGGGTAACTGGATTAGATTTGTAGCTACATATTCATCTGTAGGTTTAACGTGTAATTCGTCCTGTTGTATTAGTATTTTTCTCGACAGTAATTTTCCATACGGTTCGCACGATTCGGTAAAATTCCACCGATTCTTGTTTTCAGGTTTCCAAAACAACAGACTTTCCAAGTAATTTTCTTTCGTGAATCGTTGAATGGTTAAAGTTTCATTTTCAAACGCCAGCAAGCGAGCTAGTCCCATTAATGCCAGCAGCGAAAAGACTAACACACGTAGCTTGGTAATTTTTTTGGGAATGAAGAATACTGGTAGAAACCAAATGACCATATACTCGGTAAACGGACGATTTCCAAATGTCGATTCATAATCCCAACACCACCAGGAGAACAAGATCCATGAATGCACAAGAGTAAACAGGAACCAAACCATCGCTTGAAATCGATTTTTGCGAAACCAGAACACACAACCGATCAACGAAAAGATCAGGATTGGAGCATGCACGAGTAAACCTGAACGAAAACTAAATAAGGCACGTAAAAAATTTGGTTCGAGCCAATTGAACCCTTCTCCTCGGTAAGACCAAACCAACCAGTTTCCAGTTTGCCAGTACCAGGCTAGCGGCAGCAGACTGCAAACGATCAAAAAGGGACCTAGCAGTGAAATCCAGAATCTCCGACGATTGAGCTGCTCCCGTAACCACTCCCAAAAATTGCTCCCGGTGTTCCAAAGCACCGGAAGAACCAAAACAATGACCAAATTGGTAGGTCGCACCAAAAAGATCAAGCCGAGTAGTACACCGATGCGAACATTTCGAGCAACAGATGTATCCATTCTCCATTCATTGGCATGATAAAGCAAGAGCGAAAAAAGCGACAATGAGTAGCAATGCGAAAGTGACGGAGTAAAAAACAGATAGAAACAGACAGGAGTAGCTAGTAAGAACAAGGCAAGAGTCCATTTCGATGAATGACTCATTCCAAAATACTTCTGCAAAAACCGTTGGTAGTAAACCAAACCAAGAATCCCATAAAACAAACCTCCAATCCAGAAAAAGAACTGGTAGATCTCAGTATATCCTGTTGTTTCTGCACCCGAGATCGATGCCATGAAATGTGCCAGGAGAAAAAATGGGGTTTGCATAACTGCTTCGCCCGGGAAGAACTTGTTGTAGGTTCTGCCTGTTTGGGTTTGGAATAAAAAATTATCACTTTCCGCACCGTTGTGCACCTTTGCTTCTGCTTTATTCGAAGCAACATAACTGGGATCATTGTAAATGAATAAAGCCGGCAAATAGGCATAATAACCACTTCCGTCTGAACTGATCGTCCACTGATTGTTACCATCTACCGAAAACTTATAAAAACTAAAAGCAACACCCAGCATCAACAGGTAGTTGATCGGATTTTTGAGAAAGTCTATAATTGCTTTTGATACTGTTTGCATGTTAAACGAAAGCACGAACCGCCTAAAAATACATCAAATTGCCGGTTTCAAGCTTTAACCAATTTGTTTCCGCCGATTCACCAACCACACCCCCACAAAGATCAGGAGCATATACACCAATTTATCCCAGGTGATGGTGTTGGTATAGTCGTCGCTGATCCCGAGTGCTGCAAACAAGAACGCAAAGACGATCACCAAAACGGGTTGGGTGTAAATGTAGGCGCTACTGGCTGTTGCACTCAAGGTACGCAGACCCACATTCGTGAGTAGATAGGTGAAAAAGGTAACTCCCACAACCACGTAAATGATCTTCGCCCAGATCGCTGCCGGAAAACTTGAAAAATTGGTTTCCAGCAATTCCGGAATTGTTGGCGGATATAGTATGACAAACAAAGATCCGAACGTAAAGACATAGGTAATAACCGTCAGCGGACTGTAGCGCTTCATGAGTGGTTTTGCCAGCAAGAGGTAAATGGCGTAAGACAAAGCGTTGATGAACAACAAAATATCTCCCAACGATGCCTCCGGCGAAACGGTGCTGCTAGAAAGTGTAAGTAAAACAGCTCCGCAAGTTCCCAAGATCAATCCACCCACTTTGGAAATAGTCAGGGGATCTTTCAACCAGATGAATGCGATCACAGCAACCAAGATGGGGTTGGCCGTCATGATGATCGCTGCATTGATACTGGATGATAAGTTCAAGCCGTGAAAGAAGAACAATTGGTTGATCGCCACACCGAACACGCCGCACAAGGCAGTCAATCCGAGATCTTTTCCACGGATCTTTTCCAGTGGCAAAAAGCTCTTAACGATCCAAAACAACGACGTTGCGCCAGCTACACGCAAGAAAATGAACACATTTGGAGTCAGATATGTTGGCATAACGCCCTTGGCCAATACGTGATTTGCTCCGTACAATACGTTCACAAAAAACAAGGCCAAATGTGCCCACAATGCTTTTGTCATGCCACAAAAGTAAGCAGCCGAAAGGCAAATCACACCAGCTTCGATTCACGGAGTACCGATCAAATGTTAAATTTTCCTCGAGCAACGTTATCTTCAAACGTGCATTTGTAAATTTACAGCATGAAAAAATGGATGGTGTTGTTGGTTATCCTGGTTGCCGTAGTTGGTCTATCTTACGGTCAGGGATGCTCACAGTGCAAATTGCTAAGTGAGCAGGGAAGTGAGTTGGACGAAAATTCATTCGGATCAAATATTAACTCGGGAATCCTCTATTTGATGGCGATTCCGTATTTATTGATCTTTTTCTTGTTGCGCAAGCGAATTTTCGGCTATTTCAAGAATGATAAAAAGGCCGGTTAACGGTAAAAATTCATTTCATCCACGTACTTGTGAACCGGATCAGTGAGCAAGTAACGTACGTCTTTTCCCTCCTTAATTGCAGTTCGGATAAAGCTGGATGACACCTTCATCACCGGCGCATCCAAGCACAAATGAACATTGGGATGTTGCCCGAATGTGTTGTTCAAATTCGATCCTTCTTTTTCCAGATCATCCTCTTCTTGAATCGTCAGCGTTCTTGGATACACGTAAAAATGATACGAATCCAGCAAATTTTCATGATTGAACCATTTGTGGAACGTGCGCAGGTTGTCTTCCCCCATGATCAAACTGAACGAATCGTTCGGGTACTTTTCCTTCAAATAGGCCAAGGTTGTGGCTGTATAATTGGGCTGCGGCAAATGAAATTCAATATCCGATGCACGCAATTTTGGATTGTCGTCGATGGCTACTTTTACCAACGCCAAGCGGTGATAATCAGGTAACAAAGATGATTTTTGCTTCAGCGGATTTTGCGGGGTCACGACGAGCCAAACTTGATCCAAATCGGTATACTCGGCCATGTAATTGGCGATCACCAAATGTCCCACATGAATGGGATTGAACGTGCCGAAATACAAACCTATTTTCATGCGTGGTGGATAAAATGACTGACCAAACTGCGGGCATCGTGGCAAGCCTGATCCAGATCATCATTAATTAAGATGTGATCAAAGCGCGGTGCGTGTGACATTTCCTCTTTTGCCTTCGCCAGGCGCATAGCGATTTTATCTTCAGTTTCCGTGCTGCGTGTGCGCAAGCGTTCTTCCAGAACATCGTAACTTGGTGGCTGCACGAAAACGGCCAATGCTTTGTCACCAAAAAACGTTTTTAAGTTCAATCCACCGATCACATCCACATCAAAGATCACTGTTTTCCCGGCATTCCAAATGCGTGTCAATTCGCTGCGCAAGGTACCGTAGTAATTATTTGCGTAAACTTCCTCCCACTCCACAAACGCATCGGCTTCGATGTGCGCTTTAAATCCGTCAACACCTAAGAAATAATAATCGCGTCCATGCTCTTCGTTTGGCCGTGGTTCACGGCTACAGGCAGAAATGGAAAACTCCAATTCCATGATATTTTCCAACAAGTGGCGTACGATCGTCGTTTTTCCTGCTCCGGAAGGAGCCGAAAAAATCACGCATTTACCTATCGCTTCCTGCATGTTTAAAGCGTATTAAGAACTTGTTCTTTGATCTTCTCCAGATGGTCTTTCATTTCCACGACCAATTTTTGCATTTCGACGTGGTAGGATTTACTTCCCAAAGTGTTGATCTCGCGACCGATCTCTTGCGTGATGAATCCCAATTTCTTACCACATGATGGTAATAACATTGTTTCCAGGAAATAGTTCAAGTGATTCGCCAAACGCATTTTTTCTTCAGAGACATCCATTTTCTCGATGTAGAAGATCAATTCTTGCTCAAAACGATTTTCATCGAGTGTTTGATTGCTCAATTTTTCCAATCCGGCGCGCATCCGTTCGCGTACAATTTGAATACGCTCCTGCTCATATTTCGGAACTTCTTGCAACAATGCAGAGATCCGGTTGATGTTCATCTCGAAATCTGCACGCAATTGCTCACCTTCTTGTGCACGGAACGCATTCAATTGGTAACATGCCTCGCGAGTCAATTGGAGTACAAATGCTGCCTCCTCTTCAGAAAGATCTTCTTTTTCATTGGAGTAGATCTCGGGCATG
Source organism: uncultured Fluviicola sp. (assembly GCA_964427665.1). Lineage (GTDB taxonomy): Bacteria > Bacteroidota > Bacteroidia > Flavobacteriales_D > Crocinitomicaceae > Fluviicola. Next base: position 4,841 of record CAYRVL010000031.1, read on the forward strand.
CGCAAAACCGTGGCAAGCGGATCTTGTGGTTCAACTCCCAAGGTCTGACTCAACGAAAGCAGATCTTCGTAATAGGATTTGGCCAATTCCTTATTGATCGTATAATTCTTATTGTCTCCGGTATTTTCGAACGAAATGGAAGCTTCGATCTTTCCGCGATCCAAAAGTTCACCGATCAATGCGCGCAATTCCAATTCTTTTTCCCGATATACAGGTAACAGTCGCAAGTTCAGATCCAAACTTTTACTGTTGAGCGAGCGCATTTCAACTACTATTTTCTTCCCCGCGAAGGTCCCGGATGCTTTACCGTATCCGGTCATCGATACTACCATAGCTACAACTTTAGGCAAAAGTACTGAAAAGTAACGAAACGCGCGGCTTCGATCGCTATCAGCATCTCTTCAGATACGCCATCAAGGATGAAAGGAACACATCAGTTGGTTAGGCGTTCTCATACCCGGAGCTGCATGAAAGTTTGGCGGTATCGCATGAAATATCACGCGGCGGTTGGTCATTGTTCCCCAAAGTGTCCCGCACCGCAGTAGATGCGGGACTTTTTGGAAACGATATGCAGTATGTCTTAGTCGGCCAACACGATTGCAGGACCTGCACTAAGAGCTTCTTTGATCTTTGCTTCTAATTCATCCATCAATTCTGGATTATCACCAATCATGGATTTGACAGCGTCGCGACCTTGCCCCAAACGCGTTTCTCCGTAAGAGAACCAAGAACCGCTTTTCTTGAGGATATTCAATTCCACACCCAAGTCGATGATCTCACCCACTTTCGAGATACCTTCGCCGTACATGATATCGAATTCTGCCTTGCGAAATGGCGGAGCCACCTTATTCTTCACTACTTTCACTTTCACGCGGTTTCCGATCACGTCCTCACCTTCTTTGATCTGGCTAGACTTTCGGATATCAATACGCTGCGATGCATAAAATTTCAATGCATTACCACCAGTGGTCGTTTCCGGGTTACCGAACATCACACCGATCTTATCGCGCAACTGGTTGATGAAAATACAACAACACTTTGCCTTATTGATCGAACCTGTCAATTTGCGCAATGCCTTCGACATCAAACGCGCTTGCAAGCCCATTTGTGAGTCACCCATCTCGCCCTCGATCTCCGCTTTTGGTGTTAATGCCGCCACTGAATCGATCACGATCAGGTCAATAGCTCCGGAACGGATCAAGTTATCCGCGATCTCCAAAGCTTGCTCCCCGTTGTCGGGTTGCGAGATCAATAAATTTTCAATGTCTACCCCCAATTTTTGCGCATAGAACTGGTCAAACGCGTGCTCTGCATCCACAATAGCAGCAATGCCACCTTGTTTTTGTACCTCTGCGATCGCGTGGATCGCCAACGTTGTTTTACCAGATGATTCCGGACCGTAGATCTCAATGATCCGTCCTTTTGGATATCCGTTTACGCCCAACGCCAAGTCCAGAGTCAACGATCCCGATGGGATCACTTCCACTTGTTCTACCGCGTCGTCGCCTAATTTCATTACAGTACCTTTTCCAAAGGTCTTGTCCAATTTTTCCATGGTCAACTGAAGCGCCTTCAGTTTTTCCGGATTGATCTCTTTTACTGCCATACCGTTATTATTTTGTGTTATCGTTTCTGCAAAGGTAAAGGGGGTAGTTCGTAAGCTATTTACGATCTACTAATTATTTTCACAAAGCCAAAATTTCAGCTCCGTGTTCTTTTGTTTTCGGTTTATCAAAAATATGCGTGATCACGCCCGACTCGTCGATTACAAAGGTTGTGCGGTGAATACCATCGTAGGTTTTGCCCATGAACTTTTTCGGTCCCCACACGCCAAAGGCGTCGATCACCTTGCGTTCATCATCTACTAACAAAGGAAAAGGCAATTCGAACTTCGAAACAAATTTTTCGTGAGACGTTGCGCTATCCATACTTACGCCCAAAATGGCGTAACCTTTTTGCTGCAATTCCGCATAATGATCACGGATACTACACGCCTGTTGCGTACAACCCGGCGTATTGTCTTTCGGATAGAAATACACGGCTAGTTTCTTCCCCGCATAATCCGCCAGACGGTGAATAGTTCCTTGCTGATCTTTTGCCTCAAAGGCCGGAGCTTTATCTCCTACTTTAAATGGTGTCATCTGATGAAATTTTAAACAGTTTTTTGACGAATTATTAATCAAATATACGATTTGATTTTAATCAAACAACAATTCGGCGAAAAAAAAGTTGTGATCATCAGGCATTTGTTTCTGCATCCCTTTTTCGGAGCTTCACGCGCACTGTGCTGATATTCAAGGGAAATATACATGCGTGCCGGTTTCTTTTTCTACCAAATACTTTTCGCGTATGATCGTTTGAACCGGTTTGTTGGCAATCTTAGATTCTAACCACGAAATGATGTCCAGGTATAAGAACGGGCGCTTTTCGAAAGGCAATTGGGAGAGTTTCACCAACTTGGCATGTAAGACACGAAATCCGCGCAGCAGCGCTTTATTGTCTGAGAACGGCAGCTGACGTAAAAAGTTTAGGATCTCGCGTTGAACGCCATGCAAATCGCCCATATTGCTGAGAAAACGGTATACCGATTTGATTTGGTACTCCACCAGGTCGTCGTTACCCAATTCAAAATGTGCGATCAGATTCAGAATCCGTGCAAAACACTGAATATCCTCACGCAGCGAAATGTCCTTCATGTGAATGATCTTATTCAGATAGCGGATCGTCGCCTTGTTATCTCCACTTCCGAAATACAGACAAGCGACCTTGTAATAGAGGATCATGATACGGTGATTATCCAAACGATCTGCATGTGACTCGATAAATTCCTCCACTTGGGGAACCAAAACCAATCCTTCGGTAAACGTACCACTCAAATAACATTCATTGATCTTTGCCAACAACCAGTACAGATCCCGAAGCAAAGTCACATTTTCATTGTCACGCGCTCCTATGTCCACGTGTTGCATTTGATCAATGGACACTGCCAAGCGTTCGTGATTACGCAAATTGAACAAGGCATTTTGCAGATGATACAGACCTTTGAGGTACATTTCTTTGTTATACTCGCGGCGCAATGGATTCTCTTCAAATAGATCTACCCACAATTTGGCATATTTAAAACACATCAAAAAGTCCTGCGTAATGTAATAGTACCACACGTAGGCATTGAACAAATGCATTTTTTCTTCAAAGCACAATTCGGACACCTGATGCTTAGGTAAACGATTGGCGAAGAACTCCTTAACGAAATTGTAATCTTTTTCATCGCGGACAAAACCTGCTTTTACATACAGTGCATAGAGTTGCAAGGATAAATTCGAAAAATCTACAGCTCCACTCACTTGTTGTTCCAGTTCTTTGCTCTCTTGGGTCAACTCCTCGGCACGGGTAGCCATGCTGCGTGTGATGTAATGGGATTCTATGACTTTTTCGAATTCCACGACCTCGAGATGCAACAATCCGGATTCCAGGCGAATGGCATGTTGTTTGGCTTTTTCTAACAAGCGCAGTGCCTGCATGTAAAAACCTTTGTGATACAAGATCAGCGCATGATCCAGTGTTTCTCGGATCTCGATCTCAGGTAAATGTGCGGCATGCTGCAAGCGCAAACTGGTCAGCAATTGCTTGTACAAATGTGCCTTGATATTGGAAAGCTGTGCCTTTTTGATTCCCTGGATCTTTTGTAAGGCCAATTCGTCGGAGTAATGCTCCGATTTGTCCATGAAATCGAATAATTGCAAAAACTTGAGCTCATCCGCAGTGGACGAATTGCGATTCGCATACAACTTAAAACTCCGCTTTTCCGCTTTGGAAAGGGATTGGATCAAGCGAACAAGACTATCTGTTGTACCTGTGGACATTGTAATTTTTTTATAGCTTAATCTTGTTTAATCTCCTGTTTTTCAGGTGTGTACGCCTTATTGAATCAGCTTTGGCTATCGTAAAAATACAAAAGTTTATTTTTTCATTTCAGATGATTTACCACACCTTCGTACGCGGAACCCTTTTTGGGAATTCCATTTCATTTGTACTCTTTTGAGTGACAGGAGTAGGGGTGCTCTTGTTTTTTCGATTAATAGCTAAAATCCTCTGTTCTGCAGGGGATTTTATTTTTTCAGTAGCTGTGCAAGCGCCATTTCCAGATCTGTGAATTGAAACTCAAACCCCTTGGATCGAATCAATTTGTTGGAAGTTTTCAATCCATCCAATACCACGCTTGCCATTTTCCCCAATATCAATTTCAAAGCAAAACCGGGAACGGCAGGAGCCCAAAACGGCTTGCGCAGCACACGAGCGATCGTTCGCATCAATTCTTTATTGGTTGTATTACCGGCATTGGCGTTGTAAATCCCACTCAGTTTTTGTTGTACACAGAAATCAAAAAGTGCAACCAAATCATCAATATGCACCCAAGGAACACCTTGTTTACCGGAACCAAGAGCAGAACCGAAACCAAATTTTACAGGACCCATCATGGTTGGTAATGCCCCGCCATCTGTAGCCAAGACAACCGGAATGCGCACGCATGTAACGGAACATTTGGAAGCGAACAATTGTGCGGCTTGCTCCCACTTCTCGGTGATATCAGAAAGTACATCCGTTCCGAAGGGATCCGTTTCTTCGTGTTCGCGATCCGGTTGCTCAAAACCGTAACAAACTGCACCCGAAGCACTCAAGTAATGTTCCAGCGTTGTGGAATCCTGTGCCTGTGTTAATAAGAACTCGGTTGTCTTGACACGGGAGTCGTACAATTCTTGAATCCGTGCATCTGACCAGCGTTTATCTGCAATTCCGGAGCCTGTAAGATTTACCAGAACGTGCACACCGATCAAGGCTTCCTGATCCAATTCCCGCTTGATAGGATCCCAATGGTAAATTCCTTGTGATACGTTCGTTTTGCCACGTGAAAGTATACGTACTTCGTGTCCCTGACTTTTCCAAAGCGTCACTAATTTACTTCCAATGAGTCCGGTTCCTCCGGCGATTGCGATCGTTTTCATACCTGAATAACAACTATTCGTTAGCTTAGTTCGTTTCGTAAATTTAGTCGCAATACCGATCGGCATTTGTTATAATCCTGTTACTTTTACACATTGGCACATTAAGCAGAAAACAAAGGCGCTATGTTGAGATATATAATTCCGTTCAGTCTATTATTGATGACCGCATGTTCAGGTGGCGATCAGGACCAATCCAAAAACGATACGGCAGATAAATCTGTAGTAAAATCTTTCGAAAATGAGGTGGAAATGAACAACCGCATGGTTGAGATCGATGCTTTGGTAGGACAAAACGACAAATACGCCACCTCGCTTCATTATATGAAAGAGGACGGTTCAGCGGTGAAGGTATTGGCATTTTTGAGCAAGGATAACCAGATCCTGAAGATCGAAGAAGTTTTCACGGACGTTGGTACCCAGCAATTGGGATCGATCATTTACTACATGAATGATGGCAAAGCTTTCATTACACGAGAACTCCTGGATATCCCGGTAACTGGAAGTGAAAGTCGTCAATTCCTTGATCGAGTATCCTATTACGACAGTAAAGGGAACGTGATCAAAACCAAGGAGCGCCGTGCAGATTTTCAAGACATTGCAGAAACCATGACTTACAAACCGGTTAAAGCAAACAAAGTCAATATCGATCGTGCTATGCGCGCTTTAAATGCAGAAAAAGAATTCGAAACCACCTTTCAGGGATTCGCATACCAAGAAGCATTGACGTACCTCATTGTGGGTGAAAACAAAGAAAACGGATACACCAGCTCTTTGAAATGCGATTTTAAAGACGGCTTGCTATCAACTTTGATGAACAAACCGGAATCTCATTTGGGGAAACCGTTACAAGTTACCTTCGTCGTTGAGGCAGACCAAGGATTGGAATACCAAGTGTACACCGGAGGAAGTTTCAAGAAATAGCATATAAAAAATGGGACCTTTGAGTCCCATTTTTAGTAATCACATTTTTGCCAATTCCCCTTTCAGGAAGTCGATATTTTTAATTTCGATCGGATCTCCATTTTTGCGGTTGCTCAAGAATAAGGACACCCAATCGATCAAATGGATCAGGTACAAACTGCGTTCGATCTTATTTGCTCCCTTGGCATGTGTTAGAACAACCTGATCGGTGTGTCTTTTTACAATGTCCATAGAAATATCAAAACGCTTTTGATTTCTGGCGGAAAGATCTCCTGTTTGCAGGAACCAAGCTGCGTAGCGTTGGTCACCTCCACCCCATCCAACTAATTCGTTGTGGTTCATTTCAGGTATCACATGCTGCCAGCACAGTTCTTTTGAATTTTCATTGATCTGTTGTTTCGCGCGAATGGTCACTGCTTCGTATTCTGCGCCTGCATAGGTCACGATCACGCGATCTTTCAGGTGATCTGTAACGCGATTGGCTTCCTCCAAAATAGTTTCTTTTTCCGCTTGTAACAAGGCTGCTCCATTCGCCATGGTCGTCAAATGGTCCTGCTTCGTTAATCCCAATTGTGCAAAGATGGCTAGCAATTGTACCAGAGAAAATGCCAACGCTGTACGAGGCGGATTTCCTCCGGGAACTGTAATGATATCGTAATTGTTCTCTAGACAGAAGCTTTTTAAGTCTCCCCCGGATGCAATCCCAACGATGTGAGATCCACGTGCATGCGCCGCGCTTAATGCATGTAACGTTTCCTCTGTATTTCCGGAATACGACGAACCGATCACCAAGGTGTTTGGTCCAACAAACGCCGGCAATTCATAATCCTGACAAGAAAGTATCGGGATTTCGATCTCATCCTGAAGCCATTGCGCAACGATCTTTCCACCGATTCCTGATCCTCCCATACCACAGATCACCGCATTTTGGATCGGGTTTTTTACGGGTTTCAATTGAACGGATCGGGCAATAGATATAGCCTCGGTAATATTTTCGGGAAATGCTGCGATTAACTTCTCCATGGTTTCTTTTAACTGCGGTAAATATACCAAATTCAACGGTGTACGGAGGATTCAAAAATTAGTTATTGTTTCGTCCAATTAAATTTTCCGGATCGCAACGCTGAAAATGGTACTTTTACAAAAAAAACAATGAAGGGGAAAAAAGCATCAGAAACGCTTGCTGTCACTACAAAAGTGATCTTGCCGAACGACACGAACACCTTAGGGAATTTGTTTGGTGGACAGTTGATGGCCTGGATGGATATGATCGCCAGTGTATCGGCACACCGTCATAGCCGCCGCGTCGTTGTAACGGCCAGCGTCAATAATGTGAGCTTCAATTCTCCAATCAATCACGCATCGATCGTTACCCTCGAGGCGAAGGTTTCTCGTGCTTTCAATTCTTCGATGGAAGTATTTGTGGATGTTTATGTGGAAGACAACGTGACCGGAAAACGCATTCGCTCGAACGAAGCCATCTTTACTTTTGTGGCTGTCGACCAAAATGGTGGTCCGATCCAAGTGCCCGAACTGATCCCGGAAACGGAAGAAGAGATCGAACGCTTCAACGGAGCCTTACGTAGAAAGCAGTTGGCGCTTATCCTTGCCGGAAAACTTGATCCGACAGAAGCCAGCGAATTGAAAAAGTTGTTTTTGGGAAACGATTGATCCCGATCTAGTCCAGTCGTTCTTTCAACGCGGCTGAAATTGCATCAGAATCTTGATCTTGCATACACCGGAAATGCTTTTTTGGACAGCTTTGGTAACCGATCTTCGAGCAAGGTCTGCAGCGCAATCCCGGAACTTCGTGTAAACTGAACAAGCTTGGTTCTTGCGGGGCATAGGGATACATGCCGAAAGCCGGAACGGTGTTTCCCCAAACACTGACTATCGGTACCCGAAAACAAGCAGCCACGTGCATCAATCCCGTGTCACCGGTCAACAATACGGTAGCGTGTTTCAATACCCAAGCACTTTGTCGAAGTTGTAATTTGCCACACAGATCGAAAATCCGTTTTTCAGGAAAACGGTGGGTCAATTCGGCACTGCGTTGAGCGTCCATGGTGCCACCCAACAATACGATCGGAACTTGGATGTTGCACAATGAAGCCTCCAAGAGATCCATCGGAAGTTGTTTCGTTCCAAATTGTGCGCCCATAGCCACAGCAACAAAGGACTCGGCTACCTCAAACGGAAGATCAGAAACGACGTCTTGTTCACTTAAAAATAGTTCTCCAGGAAGTTGATCATTCGTTACTCCAAGAACACGAACAGCCTCGAAATAGCGGTCCACCACATGCAGATCCGGCAAGGTATTCACTTTAAAATTGGTTAACAGGAATTTACCGATGTTCTTTTTCGGAAAAGCGGATGATCGCACGCCCAATTTGCGTTTGAGCGAAAGTGTGCGTACGTTGTTGTGCAGATCTACTACAAAATCAAATTGTTGGGCTTGCAAGTTCGGAAGCACCTCTTCGATCGACCGTTGGATCGTATGCACAGCAGCAATGTGTGGATTGTTGTCAAACAAGCATGCGAAAGGCGCCTTAGTGAGAAAATGGATCTCTGCTTGGGGAACTTGTTCTTTCAAGCAACGGACAACCGGTGTAGTAAGCACTACATCGCCAATTGAACTGAAGCGAACCACTAAGATCTTCACGGGGTAAAGGTACAAAAACAACAAAAGCCGATGATCACACCGGCCTTTGGATTATCGTTTTTTACGACGATCTTTTTTTGTTCACTTGAAACTTTTCTTCTTTTTCTCAATTTCTTCCAACTTCTTGCTTTGGCTTTCAATCTCACCTTTTTTCTTTTCGATGTTGGATTCGTTGTCCTTGATCTCTTGTTCTTCTTCAGCAATGCGCTTTTTGTAGTTCTCAATGTCTTTTTTGGAACTTTCGATGTCACTCTCCATGTCGGATTTTTGCTTTTCCATCTCTTTCAGGATCTTCGCTTCGGCACTTAGTTCATCATCGATACTTTCCATGGCCGTTTTTGCTGCAAATTTCTTCGCGCGTTCCTCGATCACTTTCCACTGTGTGCTGTGTTCTTTGATATCCATATAAGCACCGCCTAAGTCAACGGCAAAGGCCACTCGAATTGCGTCTCCTCCCTCCATGATCTTTGCGTATCCATCAAAATACTTATCGCCCATTGCTTTCATGGATGCTTGCATCGCCATGTATTCTCCTTTGCTGTTATCGTATTTACCGCCCCAGTCTTTCATTTCGCTCTTCAATGCTTTTTCCACTAGATCCTTTTTCGCATAAGGAATGCTAACTACAACTGCCGGATGGCTTCCGTTGTTAAAGGATACAGATTCGTTCGTAGTTTTGATCTCCTGACCGAAGGAAAGCGTGCTTAGAAATAGCGTAGCAGCAATCAATAGTTGTTTCATAGTTTTGAATTTTGGATTCCCAAGTTACAAAATATCTGCCAGAAAACACTCGGTCTTGTGAACACTGGCTTTTTTCATCCAGAATATTCACCGAGAAGCATTATTTTTACCCGAGTAATGATTTTGATTTCAAGCGATTCATACCGACACATCAATTCCAACTTTTTCAAAAGTGATTTCAGGTGGATCTTACCGATCTTCCTAATCATGCTATCGCACACTTCCCGAAGTCAGGAAAATCCGTTAGGCGCTAAAATAACTCAGGCCTTCATGGAAGAATCAAGTCCCGCGGGATCTCATCAGAAGCGCAGAATGATGTTTACAAAGACACCCGGTTCCAAACGCCATCCTGCCAAGGTAGTTTTTGGTTCATTGATGTTCCTGTATCAAAACGTGTTTTCGGAACAGATCAGTGCGCAATGTATGTACGAGATCAGTTGCTCGGAATACACCAAATTAAATATCGAGAAAAATGGCTTGATCCTCGGGTCGATCCTCGGGTTCCACCAGTTAATGCACTGCACTCCGGGAACGGTACACGAAGTTCCTCCTTACATGTACACGGTGTATTCCACCAAAATAGCGAATCATGTACATCCGATGCGTTAGTGTCATTCTGTGTTTGTTGCACTTCGGCGTCTATGGGCAGGTCAACGAAGCGTTTATTGAGCATTTGACAGCGAACAAGCTTCATGTTGAACTAAAATCGTATCTGGATCAGCATCCGTTGCCCGAAGACAGTGCTTCCTATTATCAAACAAAGTGGAATTTTGATTTCGGCACTTCCGGAGAACTGTTAACGCATGCGTATTGTGCACGTGAGGTCTTGTTATCGGATCCGAAATCGTTGGTTAGATACTCGATCTCTTATTTGGACCCGCGTTCGGAGATGTCACAGGCGTGGTTTGAAGGTTTTTTGGACTCCAGCATGTTAAAACACGATGCGCTTCGAGCCATCCACTTCACCTACTACCTTTCCAAGTATCCATCTGCTCAAGCTACCGTTCCCACGCCCCTCGAATCTGATTACCGCGAATTGTTGCGCGCAAACAGGAAAAAGCCTGTGATTGCCGCCGGATTATCCGCAATCGTGCCGGGGATGGGTCTGCTCTACATCAACAAACCAAGATCGGCATTATCCAGCTTTGTATTTGTTGGCGCATTGGGAGTACAAACCGCCGAATCGGTGAACCACTTTGGTTGGAAGCATCCGCTAACGGTTGTCAACGGCTCCTTTCTACTCGGCTACTATTTGGTCAATGTTATCGGTTCGGCCATTGAAGTAAAGAAAAACAAACTAGAAAAACGCAATCAATTCTTGATCCATGCTTCGCGCTATTACACTGATTCTCCTGCTTTTCGGGTCCGATAACTCGCTGCATGCCCAAGTCGGTTACGCAGATTCACTACTTGCGTTTGAATGGCGTGTTTTTCAGGCCCCCGAAGAGCAGCGCGATGCTGTATTGTGTCAAAAACTTGCGTTCCAAATAAAATCCGATTCCACTTATGAACACGCCCTGCAAACGGCGCGACGTATACACTACAAAAATCTGGATTCAACGACCGCCGTGCGATTTCTTTGGAATGCTTCGCTGATCTCCTATTTAAACCAAGTTACCGAGGAGGGCTTGGTGCACTGGAAACGCTATCTAAAACTTACTGAAGACAGTACCATCCAGTCGCAACTGTTGGGTTTTTTGTTGAGTTATAAAAACGATTCCGTGGTGCAAGCTTCCTTGTCGCGATCCTTGAATGGAAAAGACAGTCTGTTTGTTGCATGGAATGATCAGTTGCATGAATCGACGGCCGTAAAAGCTGTTGCCCTGAAAAAAATCGCTTCGATATTGATTCCAGGCAGCGGATTGATGATCAACGGAAATGTTGCCAAAGGCGCTTTATCGCTGGGAATCAATACAGCCGCAGCCGTTTTTATGCACTATTTATACGTGCACAAAGCGTGGTTAAATCTCATTTTTTGGGGAACGAATCTGGGTGGGAAATTCTATTTTGGAGGACTTCGGTTGCTTGACAAAGAGATTGACCAAAAGCAATTGGATAAAACAAAGAAGCGCACTCAAAAAAGTGCGCTTCTACTTGAAAAAATAGTCGAGAAATATCCCTTAAACTTTCACTAGTTATCCAACTGAATTCTTCCGATGTAAACTTCCTGAAAACTGGAAGCTTTCGTCAGGAGTGAGATCACGAATGCCGGAGGACATACACATGTGAAGTAAATCCAATTTGCCGGTTTTGTGATGCTTGAAACCAAATAAAACTGGTTGTTATATACTCTCACGTCTTTTGCAGAGATGTATTTTTTCTCAGACTTCGGTGCTCCTTGCTCATTGATCACAATCTTATCGCGCGATACGTCACCAGTAGATTTGTTGAAAATTCCGTACTCAAAATATCCGATCACCTCTTTTTTGGATTTTTTCTTTCCTTCCGTCACCTCCGTTTTCGAATTACCAAACGACACGTAATAGTTGTCGTCATCTTCGATCACTTCCAAGTCGTAAATGTTCCAGCCACTGTAGCTTTTGTAGCGATCAAGGTTTGATGACCAAACAAATTCTCCCTCGCTGGTGATTTTGAATACCGTCACGTTGCCTTTTTCACACACATAAACCGTTCTACATGTCGTTCCACCATTGGAGTTTGTACTACACACCTGATAAGAGTAGTTAAACATTTTCGAACAGAACAGGATCAAGTTGCCATTGGCGTCTGTACGAACCTTTTCAATTCTAAACGCACGTGAAAGCGCATCTTTATCACGTTCCTGATTTTCCTCCTTATTCTTCTTCTTCGAAGCTGTTTTTAGCTTGTCCTCTGTATCTTCTTTGAATAATTCATCCAACAATTTTTGGTCGAAATACGAAAAGGTTGGTTCTGTCGCCGTTAGATTCTTCTCATCCACTTTTTGGAAGAAAAACCCGTGAGTTCTTAGTCCGTCCGGATCTTTTTCGAAATCACAGAAAAACCCAACCAAATTCACCTGATTGTTTTCCTCAACCAAACGCACGTTGTACATACTTTTATTCGGAACGTTTTGATCCAACATGTTCAGATCACCTGTTTCCAAATTCAACATGGTCAAATAGTACTCCAACTTTACGGCATCGGCGCGCATAAAAAGAGAATTTCGTTTTTTCCCTGAGCGAATGGACAAGGACTGGTGAAAATATACCATCCCTGTTTTCGAAAAATTAAAATCATTCACACTAAAGACATTCCCGTCTTCTGCTCCATCCGGATTTGGAAGTGTCACGGTGTTATCGATAACTTGGTTTAGATCGAGGTCAAATACCTTGTAAATGAAATCGATTGCGTTGTTTTTGTTGTCAAATCTTGATACGAGAATTTCATTTTCATTGATCGAAACAGCTGGGAATACGAATTCGCGCTTGGAATCTTTCGGGAAAGAAACCAATTCTTTCATACCAATAATGCGATCTAAACTAACGCTGTAGCATTCGGCAAACATTTTTACATCCAACTTAGTTTCTTCTTTGTAGAAAACAAAAATTTTGTCTCCAACAAATCGTTCATAAACCTTCACGCGATCACCGATCTCTGCGCTGCGAACTTTATCTTTTGGGTCCACGATCTTAATGGAATTGACTTCCTTCATGGATTCTTTGTCGATGACCCCAATGCGTTCCAACCAAAGACGTCCTCTTTTATTGTAGGTCTTGTAATCCACAAAGATGTATCGCTCTGTTTCACCAATAACCTCATCCAAAAAACCTGTTTTTTTCTGGGTTAATTTCATTTTATCTGAAAAACTGGTTTTCATTTCTTGGGAAAAAGCCAATCCCGAAAAGGCAAGAAACAGGAGGCCGGTAATAATTGATCTCATAAAAAAATAGTATTGGAGGCACGAAGCTACAAATTTTCTTTGAGTGGTGTTGTTCGTTTTGGTAACTGTTACTGCGGCTATGAAAATCCATTTCTTTCATCAAATGATCATAAATTGCAATGGAACGAACGTTGATAAATAGTACCTTTATCCCATGCAATTTGCACAAATACCCGGTCAGGAAGATATCAAAGCCCATCTGTTGCAGGAAGTGCGGCACGACAAGATCAGTCATGCACAGCTGTTTCTTGGAAAAAACGGCTATGGTACCTTGCATTTGGCTTTAGCGTTTGTGCAATACTTGTTTTGCAGTGATAAGCAACAAAATGATAGTTGCGGCATTTGTGTTTCCTGCAAGCGGATGTCGGAATTGGAACATCCAGACGTTCATTTTGCCTATCCGGTTGTTCAAGCGATCGCGAAAACTTCGAATCACTTTATCAAGGAGTGGAGGGCGCAATTGCATGAAAAACCTTACTTCGATGTTTTTGAATGGACCAAACGTATCGATAGCAGAGAACGTAAACCGATCATTGGTACCGAGGAAAGTTTGGAGATCATAAAAAAATTATCGCTCAAATCCTATGAAGGCGGCTACAAGGTGATGTTGATCTGGATGGCAGAAACCATGAATCCCGAGTGCAGCAATAAACTGCTGAAGATCTTAGAGGAACCACCGCCAAAAACAGTCATCATTTTGGTTGCAGAGGCGGCAGATCGCATGCTGAATACCATCTTATCGCGTACCCAGATCATCCGTGTTCCGGCACTGCACATGGATACGGTCATTCGGTTTTGTGAACAGATCACGCCTTCAAGATCACAAGCCGAGACGATCGCTGCACGTAGCGAGGGTGATTTGTTGGAAGCGTTGAAATTGCTAGAAAATAGAGAGGAAGTTGACTTAAATCGGGAATTATTCATCCAATTGATGCGCGTGTGTTTCAAAAAGGATGTGAATGCCATGCTTGATTGGACGGATGCCGTTTCAGGGCTATCCAAAGAAGGACAAAAATTGTTCATTCAATACGCTTTGCACATGATCCGACAAAGTCTGTTGAAGAACTACACAGACGATATGTTGACGCGTATATCTGCTGAAGAAGCCGATTTTCTCAAGAATTTCTCCCGATTCATTACGAATAACAACGCGCTGGATTTCATGCAATTATTCAACGACGCACATTATCATTTGGATCGCAATGCGTATGCCAAGTTGTTGTTTACTCAATTGTGCTTTCAAGTCATGCGCTTCATCCACAAAGCCTGATCACTTGACGATCGTGTAATCGAATTTCTTTGCCAGTGCTTTCTGAACCGTATTGATCTCATTCAATTTCGCATTATAGGTTTTGTCCAGATCAGCTGCCAATCGATCGATCTCTGCACGATCCGTTTCGATCAATTCGGGGTCAAACACCTTGTGTATGAATGTCGGAAGGTCGTTTTTCCCAATTCGCTTCATGTACTGCGCAAAATCCCGGGCTGCCATGGTGAATGAGCTGTCTCCTTCGTACGGCTGGATCCCCTCCAATTTTTTTAACGTTGCTTCTGATTTAAACACCAAAGAATCACACATCAACAGACATTTTTCCTGACCCTGATTCATGTTTAAGGCATTGGCATAGGTCAGATCCAACTCGGTTAATGCATCTACGACGAAATCGTTGTACACTGTGGGATCATCAAATGATTGACGGGAATCTTTCGGACCACATGCCACCAAAAAAAACGTCGCTAAGGCAAGGCAAAAAATCAGGATCTGCTTCATAGTCATTGGTTATCATTTACTCTGCAATGTAGTCAAATCTTTGAAACTTCGTCGCTTGATCCAAGTAATTACTCCCTTGCAACTATCGAATAATTCACAATTCAGTGTTGTCAACCCGCACATAAACACGTAAACGGAAGCAATAAAATCCGTAATTTTAACCCAAAATAAGTAGACTATGGGATGTTCCTCGTGCAGTTCCGGAGGTGGTACACCAAAAGGCTGTAAAAATAATGGAACCTGTAGTTCTGGTGGATGCAACAAACTTGGAGTGTTCGATTGGTTGGCAAACATGCAATTGCCAGGCGGTCAGGCTCCGTATGATATACTTGAAATTCGCTTCAAGAACAGCCGCAAGGCATTTTACCGAAATGCCAAGAATCTGACCTTACAGGTGGGTGATGTGGTTGCAGTGGAAGCGAGTCCCGGATATGATATTGGGGTAGTATCAATTGTTGGAGAATTAGCCAGAATACAGGTAAAAAAGAAAGCGCCGAACCTGAAACCGGGTGAGGTGAAGAAGATCATGCGCATTGCCACGCAGGAAGATATCAACAAATGGGTCGAGGCACGCAAACTGGAATCGGAAGTGATGTACCAATCGCGTACACTGGCTGTGAATTTAGGACTTGAAATGAAGATCTCTGATGTAGAATATCAAGGAGATCTCAGCAAAGCCACGTTCTATTACACCGCTGAAGGTCGCGTGGATTTCCGCCAGTTGATCAAGGATATGGCGGATAAATTCAAGATCCGTATAGAGATGCGTCAGATCGGTTCCCGTCAGGAAGCACAACGCTTAGGTGGGATCGGTTCATGCGGCCGTGAATTGTGCTGCTCCACGTGGCTCACAGATTTCAGATCCGTTTCTACCTCAGCAGCACGTTACCAACAATTATCGCTAAATCCGCAAAAATTAGCCGGACAATGCGGAAAACTGAAGTGCTGTTTGAATTACGAGTTGGATATGTACCTCGAATCGATCAAGAGCTTTCCAACCTCCGACACCAAATTGTACACGGAAAAGGGAATGGCATTTCACATCAAAACGGATGTGTTCAAACGTCAATTGTGGTACTTGTATGAAGGTGAAGCAGGTGTTGGTTCAGGACTGATCGCCCTTTCTCCGGAACGCGTACGCGAGATCGCGAAAATGAATAAGAACGGTAAAAAACCAGCCGATCTGAAAGATTTCGAAGAGGCAGTTGTGCGCAAAGAGCCCGATTACGACAATGTGGTTGGACAAGATTCGTTGAACCGTTTCGACAGCGCCTTCAAATCGAAAAAACGCAAGAAGAAAAAAGGAAAAGGACCTCGTGCGGAAGGTGAGCAAGCTGAAAAGGCACAAGTGGCAGCGAGACCGGAAAGACCGAATCAAGATCGCCCGAAACAGGATCGTCCAAAGCAAGACAGACCGAAACCAGCTCCAAAGCCGGTAAACGCGGAAACGGGTGCTGAAGCTTCGAATGCTGAACAAAAACAAGGTGGTCAAAAACGACGCAATAATCGCCGCCGACCACCAAGACCAAATAAAGCAGGAAATGAGACTACTGGTGCTTAGTATCGTGTTGACCTTGGTGTTGGGTGCATGCGGTGAACAACCCGTGTACACCAAGTCTTATTCATTCAAGAACAATGAGTGGCCTCAAGATGTGAAGCCTGTTTTTGACGTGAAGATTCCCGACACCACGAATTTTTACACCATTACCATCATGTTGCGCACGACCACCGATTACGGCTTCAATAATCTGTGGTTCTTCCTGCATTCCAAAACACCAAAAGGGCAAGTGGGTAAAGAACCGATCGAGATCAAGATATCACATCCCGATGGTTCCTGGATCGGAGAAAAATCCGGTACGGTGGTGGAAACCAAGGTGCAATTCGCTCATCGAAAGTTTCCACAGGCCGGAACCTATCAATTTACTTTTGAACAAGGAATAACAGAACAAGTATTGAAAGATGTGATGGATATTTCCTACACCGTTACTAAAGATCCAACGCAAAACTAATGGAGATCAAGATCATCAATCGCTCATCGAATGAATTGCCTGCTTATGCAACTGCACTAGCTGCTGGTTTGGATATTCGGGCGAACCTTGCAGAAACATTGATCCTACAACCTCTGGAACGCAAACTGATCCCAACAGGTCTGTTTTTGGAAATTCCGGATGGTTTTGAGGTGCAGATCCGACCGCGAAGTGGCTTGGCATTTAAACACGGGATCACTGTACTGAACAGTCCCGGTACGATCGATGCAGATTACCGCGGCGAAGTGGGCGTACTTCTGGTGAATCTCTCCAACGAAGCTTTTGAGATCCAACACGGAGAACGCATCGCGCAGATGGTCGTGGCTCCATATGTACAAGCAACATTAACTGAAACGAACGAACTTTCGGATACCGAGCGCGGAAGCGGCGGATTTGGAAGTACCGGAAAAAAATAAACGCTATGAAAGTAATTGTTCCAATGGCAGGCCGTGGTAGCCGTCTTCGACCACATACCTTGACTGTCCCGAAACCGCTGGTTCCCGTAGGTGGAAAACCTATCGTGCATCGCTTGGTCGAGGATATTGCAGCGGTTTGCAGTGAACCGATCGATGAGATCGGCTTTGTGATTGGCGACTTCGGTCCGGAGATCGAGCAAGAATTGATCAAAGTAGCAGAAAAATTAGGCGCTAAAGGAAGTATCTTTTATCAAGATAAACCATTGGGTACTGCACACGCAGTATTGTGTGCCGAGAAATTATTGGAGGGTCCGGTAGTGGTTGCCTTTGCAGACACTTTGTTCCGAGCAAACTTCAAGATCGATCCCGAGGCAGATGGTATTTTGTGGGTAAAACAAATCGAAGATCCAAGTGCGTTTGGTGTGATCAAAATGAATGACGCCGGTGAGATCGTCGATTTCGTTGAGAAACCGAAAGAGTTTGTTTCCGACCTCGCCATGATCGGTATTTACTATTTCAAAGATGGGCAGGCCTTAGCCAAAGAATTGAACTTCCTCGTAGAAAATGGGATCATTAAAAGCGGTGAATACCAATTGCCGGATGCGTTGCGTCGTTTGACCGAAAAAGGCATGCGTTTCAAACCGGGACAGGTAGACGAGTGGCTGGATTGCGGGAATAAAGAAGTTACCGTGATCACCAACCAACGTGTGTTGGAATACGACAAAGAAAAAGGACTTAACCTGGTAGATCCAAGTGCTAAGGTCTTGAATTCAGTCATCATTCCTCCGTGTTATATCGGAAAGGACGTGATCCTGGAAAATTCCGTAGTTGGTCCGCACGTTTCACTTGGAAAAGGATCCATGGTGACGAATTCCATCATTAAAAACAGCATTCTCCAACAATATTCCATCATTATAGACGCCAACCTAAAAGATTCCATGTTGGGATCACATTCCAAATACAAAGGACTGGCAAGAGATTTGAGCTTAAGCGATTATTCTATCATTAGTTGATGCGCCAGATAATCATAGCACTCCTTGGTCTTGTTGCCCTCACAGGATGTAAACCCACCAAAGAAGTGAGTGCCAATCGCGTGCTTACACCGGCAGACTATCCGTACATCCGCACCTTTCATAGTGCTGTTCGCTATAAGGTGAAAGGACAGCTGAAAGAGGCAGTTCAAGCTTTTGACAGTTGTTTTCGGGCACGACCAACAGATGATGCTGCCGCATTTGGCCTAGCGCAATGTTATTTGCTGCTCAACGACCGTACGAACGCCGCAACGTATACGGAGATCGCCGCGAAACTAGACCCGAACAACGTCTGGTACACGCAGGAATTAGCTTACATGTACTACAATCAGGGAAAATTCACCGAAGCCGGAAAATGCTTCGCGAAAATGATCGAAAAAGAACCCAAAAACATTGACTGGTTGTTTGGTTATGCGGACATACAACGACGATTGAACCAGCCCTTGGAAGCGATCAAAACATTGGAAAAAATGGAAAGTCAATTGGGACTAATTCCTGATATTTCCATTCAAAAATACGAGTTATACGTTTCGGCACGCCAAGAGGCAAAAGGTGTTCAGGAACTGGAAAAAGCCCGCAAAATTTATCCGGACGACCTGAATTTGATCGGCACCTTAGTTGATCATTATTTTGCACGACGCGAAATTGATAAAGCTCAGGAAATGCTCGTAGAATTGGTCAAAAACGATCCCTCGAACGGACGAGCTCATTTAGCATTAGGCGACCTGTATTTACGCCAATTCAACAAAGAAAAAGCATACTACCACTTTAAACTGGCTTTTGAAGGTATTGGCGTAGATATAGATACCAAGATGAAGGTCTTGCTGACACTCATGGAACAACAAGCCGTAGTAGAACAAGAAGTATTTGGACTAGCCCGATTAATGATCCAACAACATCCTGATGACGCCAAATCGTATTCGATCCACGGTGATCTTTTGCTCCAAAATGGACTGAAACCAGAAGCGCTGGAAAATTACCAAAAGGCATTGAAATTGGACGATAGCAAATATCCGATCTGGAATCAAGTGCTGTTACTACAATACGAATTACGTCGCTTCGATGATTTATACACCGATTCACGTGCCGGGGCAGCTTTGTTCCCAAACATGGTGAACGTTCAATTATTGTACACCATTGCCTGTGTTCAAGTTGGTCGCTATCAAGAGGCCATCGATGCGGCTGAGATCGGCAAAGAACTGGTGATTAATGATCCACAGACCGAGGCAGAATTCTATGCACAAGCAGGAGATGCCTATTTTCATTTGAACAAACTGAAAGACGGCGAAGCTTATTACGAGAAGTCCCTGCAGTTAGATCGCACTAATCTGTTAACGAAAAATAATTATTGCATGCGCATGGCAATGGCGAATCACAACCTGAGTAAAGCAAAAGCGATGATCGAAGAGGTGAATCAAGCTGCACCGGGACAAGCGCCGTTCATAGATACGAAAGGCATGGTTCAATTCATGTCCGGAGATTACGAAGGAGCGAAAAAATCGTTCGAACAAGCCAATACACTGCAACCCAATGACAAAAATTACGTTGAACATCTCGGAGATGCTTATTCCAAATTAGGAGACAATATCAAAGCTGTTGAATTGTGGAAAAAGGCAAAAGAACTGGGATCTAAAAACAAGTCGCTTGACAAAAAAATTCAATCCAAATCGTATGTGGCGCCAATCTATTAAATTGATCGCGCTCTTGTTCTTCTTTACAGGATTCGTTCAATCATGTGCAAATCGCCATTTGCCGGACACGGAAAAACCGGAACGTTTGCCTAAAGTGAAGGAAAAGCAACTCGTGGCAGCTTTGGATAGCATATCTGATTTGCGCCCTGAAACCTTCTATTCAAAGATCAAATGCAGTTTCGCTGATACGAACAGGAGTCTCAATTTCCGCGCATCGATCCGTCTGGTAAAGGATAGTGTGATCAATACACTTATCACCTACGCAGCAATCCCGGTAGTTGGGGTATTGGTTAAACCGGATTCCATTCTCGTATCAAACAAACGCGAAAATTGCTTTGTAAAAACTGATTTGACCTACATTCGCGAATCATTTGGTGTGGATTTCACCCACAGAAATATTGAAGAACTTTTGTTGGGATTACCTATCGGATTTGATACAAGTCAGCGTTATTTCCAGATCAATGATCCATTCCACTATATCATTTCAAGCAAACGTAAGCGCGAGATCAAGCGTGAATTGAAAGGAACACGCGCAGAACGCGAACGCGACCGACTGCTTAATCGCCGGGAGAATCAAGAGGAGGAAGAGTCCGTGATCTTGCAGTATTTTTTGAGTAAAGATCTCCGTTCCATCGATCGGATCGATATCAATTCGCCGGAAGATACAACGAACATCAGCATCGAATATTTGAGTCGTGATTCAATTGATAGCTATCTGACTCCGAATGAAGTCCATATTGAAATTGTAACGCCCCGCAACCATATCGTTTTGGATATGGATTACGACAAAACAGAAGTGAATAAACCTCAGGAGATTGTTTTTGTAATACCGGAAGAATATGTGGAATGTGGCACGAAAGAATAGTTGGATACTGCTCTTGACTCTCTGCGTCAACGCAACGATCTGGGCACAAAAGAAAAGTGATCAGTTACAAGCCGAACAAGCGCGTTTGGAAAGTAAATTGAGCACCACAAAAAACTTGCTGGACAAAGTAAAGAAGGGTACCGAGTTGTCGATGAATGAATTGCGTTTGATCGAAAATCAGGTGCGTGATCGGGAACAATTGGTACAAAACGTCGATAACCAGATCCGCGGGGCCGAATTGACGATCTCTTCCAAATCCAGTCAGGTAAAACAGCTGCAAGAACGCTTGGTCCGGATGAAAGCTCAATACCGCTCTATGCTCCTGTACGCTTATAAACACCGCAATAAATACGGGAAAATGATGTATATCTTTTCTTCGTCCAATTATTTTGAGGCGGTAAAACGCACCACATACCTCAAGCGTATCGCGGATATCCAAAACAAACAATTCAAGCTGATATTACAGAGTCAGAAAACCATCCACAAAGAAATTGCATCCATTGAACAACAAAAAACCCGCCAATTAAGCCTGTTAGAAACCAAAGTGGCGGAAAAGGAACGCATTTTAAAAGAAAAACAAGAGAAAGAAAAGGCACTGGCGAAGCTGAAGAAAGATGAGAACAAGTTGCGCGCCGAGCTTCAAGCTGCCGAAAAGAAAAAAGCAGAATTGAAACGTCGGATCAAACAAGCCATTGACAAAGAAATAGCAGAAGCTGAAGCAAAAGCACGCAAGGAACAGAAGAAAGCAGAGGCCAAAGCTACCAGCAGTTCGGCTAATAAAACCGAGTCAAAAGGCACCAGCTCCGAGACCAAGACTCCAGAAAAGAAACCGGTTGTTGTTACAGAAACCAAGGAAAGCGCAGCGCTCGGAAAAAATTTTGAATCCAATCGCGGGAAATTACCATGGCCTGTATTGAAAGGAACCATCGTAGAAGGATATGGAAAAAATCCACACCCGTCTCTAGCGAATGTGTTTACCAACAATAATGGGATCGATATCGGAGCTCCCAAAGGAGCACAAGTTCGCGCTGTTTTTGAAGGCGAGGTTACCAGTGTGCTGAGCATTCCGGGTGCCGGGAAAGTGATCATCATCAAACACGGAAATTACCGCACTGTTTACTCCAATCTCCAGGAGGTGTTTGTCGCTGTTGGTACAAAAGTAAGTACGAAACAAGCCATTGGTTCCTTGTTACCGGACGATTCCGGAGGACTTTCAACCGCGCATTTTGAGATCCACCAAGTTATCGATGGATCTGTGCAACGAATGAATCCTACTCTTTGGCTAGCGCAATAGCATTATTTCAGCACTGCTTGAATGGTTTCCGTGAACACCTCTACCGGTTGTGCTCCGGACACTGCATACTTTCGGTTGAATACAAAAAACGGAACGCCGCGCACACCGATTTCCTGTGCTTCGCGAATATCTGAACGAATTGCCCCATCGAACAGTTCGGTTTGCACCGCTTCGCGAATGTCTAAGGGATTCAATCCGATCTCGACACCTAAACGCATCAGGGTCTCATCGTTGTTAAGATCCTCCCCTTCCGTAAAATAGGCCAAAAACAAGCGCTCTTCGATCGCGTCATCCAAGCCTTTCTGCTTCGCTAGTTGGATCAATCGATGCGCCTTCCAGGAATTCGCGATCACCGTTTTGTCGAACTGGTAATCCAATCCAACCTCAGCTGCACGTGCAACCACATCGGCATGCATGGCGCGCGATTGATCTACAGACATGCCTTTGCGTTCCGCCAAATAACTGTACACATCCTTGCCGGGTTGTGATTCAATCGTTGGATCCAGCTGAAAACTCTTCCAGGAAATCCGAATCGGAGTGTCAGAAAACGACTTTAGCGATTCTTCCAAATGGCGTTTTCCAATATAACAGAACGGACACATCACATCCGACCAAATTTCTATTTCTACATGCATGATAATTCTTCTTTTACTACTTCTACTAATACCTCCAAGGGAATCCGATCAATTGGATGCTGCCAACCCGGAATTGAAATATATTGTGCTTTGGGTAACAAATTCACCGCCCATCTTGTTTCCTCTTCCGTTACCATAGCATCATTTTCTCCACGCATCACGCGCACGATCTGATGAACCAAGGGTAAATTTTTAGTGGTCAATGGCGGATTCGATCCCATTTCCAGCATCATGTCCGCAGTTTTACGCAACAAAACATCCCAATTCTTCCCGTGTAAAGATTCCAAATACGCTGCAAAGGCAGGAACTTTTTCCTGAATTTTGACAGGATCCAGATGACGAACTTCCTTTGCCGCACTTTCAGGCGACCAATCAAATTTGGTTCCGAGGGTTATAATCCCCGCGGCATTCAATTTTCCTGCTGCTGCCAAAAACAACGCTACATAACCACCCATGCTAAATCCGAAAACCGCTGTATTTGCCGGATCTAGATCTAACATGATCTCCTCCAGTTCATCCGCAAACAATTGGATCGAAAGTGCAGCTGATTCCGTTCCACCATGTCCGGAGAAATTCAAGGTGCGCACCTTAAATCCCGAAGCTGTAAGTGCACTTTTTAACGGCATCAACTGTTGCTCACAACCAAGTGCTCCATGCAACAGAACCACATTTTTTATATTCATTGCCCTAAAGGTAAGAATTGTAGAAATCAAATGCGTATACCAACTACACAGATGTCATCCACCTGTTCTTGTTTTCCCTTCCAATTGTTATAGGTGAAAAGCAGTTGCTCCCGTTGTTTTTCCATGGAAAATTCATTGATCGAATGCAATACCGAACGAAAGCGTGCGCGATTGAATTTCTTCACATTTTCACCGCCAAACTGATCGGTATATCCATCTGAGAACAAATAGAACGAATCGCCTTTCTGCAAGGAAAAGTGGATCGTTTCAAATTCCTTTGCTTCTTTGGAAGCATGTCCGATGGCATCCGGACCCTTTTTGAATTCCACCAACTCCCCTTCTCGGATCAATATCAATGGTCGGCCAGCACCACAGAACGAACCTGTCATGCTCCGCAAGTTAAATTTACAGAATACGATATCCATTCCGTCGCGTGTTGTACCCTCCGTGAGGTGTTCATTAAACAATGATGTCAATTCAGCATCCAACATACGGATGATCGCTGCAGGGTCTGCAAGTCCTTCTATACGAATAATCTGACGCAACAAGGCATTTCCGGCAATGTTCACCATCGCTCCGGGGACACCGTGACCGGTACAATCTCCTACCGCGAAATAAATATCATCATGGTGTTGAAAGATCCAATAGAAATCGCCGCTAACAATATCTTTTGGCTGGAAGATCACGAATGCATCAGCAAAAATGTTCTGAAAAATACGTTCATTTGGTAGAATGGACCGTTGCAAACTTCCGGCGTAACGCATACTGTCTTGTAAACGCTGTGCTTGTTCTTCCAATTGCAGCAATCGATTTGATAATGTTGCCGCTACGACTTCGTTCTTTGTAGATGCCAATACATCCAACTCGGTTAATGAACCCATGACTAACTTGTAAAAAATGTGATTGTTTTGGTACGGTTTAGAAGTGCACCACCTTCATTGGATCAGATCAGCAATTGATCCAAATAAACACGCGTCGCATTCGGCAAATGCGAT
>CAYRVL010000032.1:0-20995 GCA_964427665.1 uncultured Fluviicola sp.
CCATTTTCTGCAGGATGGATCCAATAACCCGTTTTGGGATCAATGAGCGCGTTACTATCGAACGCTCCCCATTGGCGGTAGGCATCCGGATCCAATCCCGAACGGAATTTCACTTCTTCTCCGGCAAACATGTTGAATACGTAGGCGCCAAATCTGCCACGGTTCGGAATTCCTTGTCCCACGTAGAGCAAACCATTCATGCGCGGATCCACGCTGACCGTGCCCTTGATCGGATTGTTGATGGAGAGTGCCTGACGGGTTGGTTTTCCGGTTTCGAAATCCAGGAAATAAATTTCGCCGCACAAGGATCCAACGATCACTTCCGTAGCTTGCTTCTTTTTGATAAAGGCGATGTCCATACCATGCAACATCTGTTTTGTGCGCTTGGGCCAGCGAACAAGCAAAGGCTGGCCTGTCCAACCGGTTCCGCCGCGCCATACCCCCAGACGCGAACTAGTCGTATCTTCGTTGGTAGTGAATTCCCAATCCACTTCGATCTTGGAAGGTCGACCTGATACTACGCCACGAGTGGGCGCATTGCGTTGCGCATTTCCGCGAAAGCAAAAGATCCCATTTTCGGAATTGTAATCGTTGGTGAAAACGATACGGTCTTTTTGGGCATTTTCACCCAAGATCTCGTATTTCAGGTCTTCAAACGTACCTTCGGCTGCATTTTGAACGCCCCAGTTGTCCCTATCCAGCATGCGTTCCACGAAACCGGGCAACATGTGAACTTCGGGTTTGTAATAATAAACCACGATCCCAAGACCCAGGTAACCCAGGAAAAACAAACCTGCGTAGATGAGGAAAATATAGAACCGCTTTTTCACTTCCTACTGGTACGAAAAGCACCGCATTTGGTTTCAAGATTGCGGGTGTTTTCAGGGATTTTCCGTAAACTTGTCCTTTATCAAAAATCCTGAACGATGCTTACTCCTCCAGCGGAAAAGAAATTATTCTTACTTGATGCTTTTGCCTTGATCTACCGGGCCTACTTTGCATTTGCAAAAAATCCACGGATCAATTCGAAAGGGCAAAATACATCGGCAGCATTTGGGTTCACGAATGTTCTGATCGATATCTTGAATAAGGAGAAACCGACACATATTGCGGTGGTATTCGATGCACCCGGAGGAGCAACGAACCGCACGGCAGATTACGAACACTACAAAGCACACCGCGAGGAAATGCCGGAAGATATCCGCAACATGATCGAACCGATCAAGGAAATCATACGTGCCTTCCACATTCCAATTTTGTTGTTAGAAGGATTTGAGGCAGATGACCTGATCGGTACATTGGCAAAACGCGCAGAGGAAGAAGGGTTCATCACCTACATGATGACGCCCGATAAGGATTTTGCGCAGTTGGTCAGCGAAAACATTTTCATTTACAAACCGGGACGCGGAGGCGATCCTGCTCAAATTCTGGGTGTTCCTGAAGTTTGCGAGAAGTTCGAAGTGAAAGACCCTTCCCAGGTGATCGATATTTTGGGTCTTTGGGGAGATGCGGCGGATAACATTCCGGGAATCCCTGGAATTGGTGAAAAAACCGCGAAAAAACTCATTGCTGATTTTGGTTCTATGGAAGGCGTATTCCAAAACGTAGAACAACTGAAAGGCAAAATGAAGGAGAACGTAATCAATTACGAGCAACAAGGACGCTTGTCTCGCATGCTGGCAACAATCATTACCGATGCACCGGTTCCTTTCGATCCGATCGACCTCAATTTGGATGCGCCGGACAAAGATAAGATCCTGGAGATCTTCACCGAACTGGAGTTCCGCAACTTGGCGAAACGCGTTACCGGAGAGGAAATCGTAGTCACAGCAGCTGCCAAACAGGATCACGGTCAGTTGGACTTATTTGGAACGCAAAGTCTGGTGGAAGTGCAGCAAGCTGAACCGACAGCCGGATTAAAAACGATCGCAACCGAAAAACCGAGTTACCATTTGGTCACCTTGCCGGAAGAGCGCACCGTTCTTTTGCATAAACTCTTAGCACAAACGTCGGTTTGCTTCGATACAGAAACCACCGATATAAATGCTTTGCAAGCAGAATTGGTGGGGATGTCGTTTTCTTTTGCAGCTCGAGAAGCCTATTATGTAGCCGTTCCGCAAGACAAAGTTCTCGCGCAGGCCATCGTAGACGAATTCAAGGCATTCTTTCACCACGAACAGATCGAAAAGATCGCGCACAACCTGAAATACGACATGCAGGTATTGGCCCGCTACGGCGTACAATTGGCCGGTCCGTTGTTTGATACGATGGTCGCCCATTACCTCATCCAACCGGAAGCGAAACAAGGCATGGACTTCCTGGCGCAATACTACTTGAACTACCAACCGATCTCTATCGAAACATTGATCGGCAAGAAAGGGAAAAATCAAGGGAACATGGGAGATTTGCCACCGGAAGCGATTTCGGATTATGCCTGTGAAGATGCCGATATCACCTTTCAATTGAAGCAATTGTTTGCACCACAAATCGAAAAAGAACATTTGCGCGACTTGTTCTGGAATATGGAAATGCCCTTGGTGCGCGTATTGGCTGAAATGGAAATGGAAGGTGTCGCGATCGATGTACCTCATCTGAAAGCGTATTCTGAGCAATTGGAGAACGAAACCAAGGTGTTGGAGGCATCGATCAAGGAACTGGCCGGTATGGATTTCAACGTTGATTCCCCGAAGCAATTAGGCGATGTGCTTTTTGAGCATTTAAAGATATCGTCCAAAGCTAAGAAGACAAAAACAGGTCAATACGCCACCTCGGAAGATATCTTGCAACAACATAAGAACGATCATCCAATCATTGCGCAGATCCTGGATTATCGTCAGATGAAAAAATTAAAATCTACCTACGTAGATCCACTACCGACAATGCTGGACCCGGTTGATGGCCGTGTGCACACAAGTTTCATGCAAACGGTGACAGCTACGGGACGTTTGAGTTCGAACAATCCGAACTTACAGAATATTCCCATCCGATCCGAACGCGGTAAAGAGATCCGCAAAGCTTTCATTGCACGCGATAAAGACCATCACTTGATGGCAGCCGATTACTCGCAGATCGAATTGCGCATTATTGCTGCCTTGGCGAACGATGAAAACATGATCCGTGCCTTCCGCGAAAAAGTAGATATTCACAAGGCAACTGCTGCGAAAGTGTTCCACGTTGCCTTGGAAGACGTGACGAAAGAACAGCGTAGTGCAGCGAAAGCAGTGAACTTCGGAATCATTTACGGACAAAGTGCATTTGGATTATCCCAGAATTTGGGAATCAGTCGCACGGAAGCCAAGCAGATCATCGACGCCTATTTTGCACAATACGGAACGATCAAGACGTACATGGATCAAGCGGTACAAAAAGCGCGAGAAGAGGGATTCGTTGAGACGATCATGAAACGCCGTCGTTATTTGCCGGATATCAACTCCGCGAATGCCGTGGTTCGAGGATTTGCAGAACGAAATGCGATCAACGCACCGATCCAGGGGTCGGCAGCAGATATCGTGAAATTGGCCATGGTGGCAGTTCACAAAGCCATGAAGGAGGCGCAGGTGAAATCAAAAATGATCTTGCAAGTTCACGATGAATTGGTATTTGACATTCACAAGGACGAGGTGGACGTGATGCAGAAATTGGTTCGGGAGAGTATGGAAAAAGCCGTGGATCTGATCGTGCCGATGGAAGTTGAGATCCAAGTTGCGGATAATTGGTTGGACGCACATTAACTAAAAAAGGCGACAGTTTTTGTCGCCTTTTCTATTTGTTCTCGTTGAAATGTCTATTGTTTCACAATACGAGTAGTCGCCACGCCTTCTGCTGTTTCCAAAACCAGCATGTATACTCCGCGGCTCCAGCCTGAAGTTGACAACTGGATCAACTCGTTATCCGGTTTTGCGCGATCAAAGAAGTGTTGCGCAGCCTGGCTCAAGGCCCAAACAGCGTCTTTTTGTGGCAGAACAACAGTTCCTTCCGAAAGATCGGCAAAACGATCCGTTACATGCGCGATAGCTTCATTTTTCAAGGTGATACTACCCACGCCATTGACCACGGGAATCCCTTGAAACACTTGGCGGACGTAAACATGTTTGACACCGGGAGCCAGAGAACTAGCTGAAGAGGTACATTCGATCTGACCGAAATCTGCTGCCGTTAACCCAAATGAATTTGCACGATCCTGAAGTCCTTTCTGGATGATGAGTTGCTCTTGTTGAGCAAACGTAACGCCACTCCATGTGGCAAGAAGTAAAATAAAGCTCGTTTCATAGAAGAGTAATCTGCTGAAAATTACGTATACTCCCTTGAAAACACTAGAACAATAAAAAAAGTGAGGATACGATAGCGATCTCTGAGCGAACGGTTACACGTAATGGAGCTTCCAACCGCGATCTTGCATCAAGCGTTGAAACACGACCAGATCGCGAGCTTGATGGATCGCCGTTTCGACATCGTAAACGAACAGATCCTGATTATCTACAGAGAAACGCACCTTGTGAGGAAAGTCCCAACTTGCTTCCCGGAAACGCACTTCTAATTCCCAGAGCCATTGTTTCAGCAATCCCACTCCTTCATTCGCGCTCAATGGAAAATCTGAAGCACGCACCGAAGAGAAAAAATGCAACTCCTCTTGAGCCCGCGTCAGCAGCACATTTAAGCGCTTAAATCCATTCACTTGGTTCAAAGGACCGAAGCGCAAGGCAAATTTACCATCCGGATCCTTTCCATATCCCATACTGACCACAAGCACTTGAGCTTCGTCTCCTTGAACGTTTTCTAAGGTTTTGACAAACACCGTTCCCTGTTCCTCTCCCAACTGGATCTTTTCTTGAGTAGCAGGATCGCAGGACTTTAAAACCGTCTGCAGCTGTTCTTTCGAAAACGCAACGATTCCAAGCGTCCGTTTAAAATCGAATTGTTGCAACCAGTCGGCCAACGCCCTTGCCTCGGGAAGATTGACCCGCTCTTGATACACCCCATTCGGGACAAAATGGTCAAAAACAGCTTGTTCCTGCTGCACACTTGGATAAACCACCAATTGCTCGTTGTAAAAATGACGATTCGAAAAAGCGATCAAGTCGGGTTGTTTGCTGCGATAGTGATGCCGAAGCGGGTATTTTTCGAAATAGAACATCCCTTGATGTAACACATCGAAACTGCTGATCGCCCGACCAAAGAATTGCGCCGGAGCCATTTGCTGTTCATCCCCGGCGATAACCACGCGATTGGCACGTTGCATGGCGCCAAACACCGCAGGCAATGGCATCTGACTTGCTTCATCCACGATCAACACATCAAACAAATTTGATCGCAAAGGCACGTGATCGGCTAACTGCACGGGCGTAGTGAACCAACACGGCATAAGCACACGGATCCATGGCGCCGCATCGCTTTCCAGCAATTCCCGGATCGACAAATGGGAACGACTTTTAGCAAATTCCTTCACCAACAAGGCCTTCCCTCTTTTCAATTGTGAACGTAATTGGCGTTGTTCCACACTCAATTTAGCCGGAACGGTGCGCAACAATTCGGTGTAAACCCGAAAGCGATAACGAATGCTTGCTTGCAAATACTTGCCAAAATGCGCTATTTCAGCATCTTCATCTGCCCTGATGTGTTCGATACGATCTTTCAACTTCTCACCGGAAGATTGCAACAATTCCGGAAAGAGGGCAAGCGTTCGGTGGTAATTTCCTTTGAGGATCATCGCCTCCATCTCCGCAAAAGTTTCCGCTTGTGGCAAGAGATCAAAGAACCATTCGGGCACTTGCTGAAGTTGCTTCCAACATGGCAACAACTGCTCCAAGCCCTGCACATTTGCCTGCAAACACAATTCAATCGGATCCGAATCATGCCAATAGCACAGCTGCTTCAGAGAGGCACGTAAATGATGAAACGCCGGTTGCTGGTTGATCAAAAAAAGTCGTTTTTCGCGCGGCCAAGACTGCACCTCGTTCCAATTCCCGTTCGCGTGTTTTTTTAACGCCTCATAATATTGATAAGACGCTTCGATCTGAGCATATCCAGGCTGCAAACCGAATTCCAGCAAGGTACATTCCAGGTCATACAACTCCTGTCGGATCGCATGCCATTCTTCCCATCGTTGTATCGCCAATTCGACAGAAACCGTTGGATCGATCAACATACCGGATAGTTGTTTCCGGGCGCGTTTCTTATTCCAATACCCACGAGCAGCTTGCCAGGAATCGATCTGAGTTTGCGTAGGAACCGTTTGCCACACATTCAATTCAAAGGAAGCTTTTTCCAATTCAATCCGACGGATGCGGTAGCTGCGAATCGTTTTCTCGAACTTCCGCTGTTCACGGGGCTTATCGGACAATTGTGTAAAGCGGTGAAAGTGTTCATTTTCTACCAATTGACACTGGTGAAACTGTTGCTCGAAGTGCGTGAACTCCTCCCAAGTTCCCTGATTCATCCAAGGTTTCCATTCCTGAAAGCGTTCCTGTAGTTCGCGCAATTTCGCATCCGGCTGTTCCAAGGTGAAAAAGGCCGATCTATATCCGGCAATCGCTTTAAAAACAGGTGCAAGTTCCAGCAATCGGGGACGCCATTGTTTCCAAGTAGCAAGATCCGGTACCGACATGCTCAGGCTGGCTTCTTGCCATGGAACAGATTCGGACAACAGTTTGAATTCACTTCGGGAAACTCCACCTATCAGATCCGGCTGATTCAAGCGCTCCAGTAATAATTGCAAGGACTGCAAGCGCATTGTAGAAAGCGGCAACACAGGAAGCACAGGAAGCTTCAAGTTCTCGCAATGTTCCCAAGCAGCGCGCAATTGCTGTAAAAAATCCCGTGAACGGTAATTGGCATGAACCACGGCAACGTGTTTGTCCAACCCATGCACGGCCAACTTTTTTTGCAACACGTCAAGTGCCACCGGTTTTTCCGAAAGTACCAACGTAGCCAATTCCAGATCGATACAGCGTCCGATGATATTGGTAAGTACCTGCGATTTTCCGGTTCCGGGCGGACCTTGGATCACGCAATCCGTTTGATGAAACTGTTCCAAGACCCGGCTTTGATCAGAATCCAGAGGAGTCAATTGAACTTCACTATTCGGTAAATTCCTCGCCGGGAGGCTTTCATTTCCTAAAAACCGACTCAACAAGGGTGAGAGATCTTGCTTTAGAATTCCTTCCAACTCGCGCAGAAAATGAAACCGGGCGTGATGCAAATTGCCAATGACAACCTGTGGTTCAACGATTGCTCCCAGTTCCTGTTCTTTCAAAAATGCGCGGAAGATCTCCGGAAATTGAGGCAGCGATTCGTCGTGGAGCCCAGGAAAATTCGGCAACTCGCGGAAAACGTGTTTCAAATAGGGATTGATCTCCGCGGCTTCGAAAATCGGTTCCAAATTCACTAGGTCCTTCATTGGCACTTTTTGCCAAATAAGTGGGATCAATACTAATGGTGCTGCGAGTTCCCTACGATCGATCTCCAATTTCACCAAGCCGAAAGCCAGTGTGAATGAATTGACATCCGTTTCGCGAACACTGCGTTGCGCCTCTTTCAAGAGTTTATCCAATTCCTTTGAAAGTGGAAGTCGGAAAGACGCATTTGGCAAATCTGGAAGTGAAAGTAAACCAGATGCTGAATCCAAATTTACCAACGCATCACTTGCCGGGATCGCAGATAGATCCAGTATATTCTGGGCGATGAGCTGTTTGGCATCTAGGACTTGCATGCAACGAATGTACATATAAAATCAAGGTTTTACAGCCATGAACTCCGAAATTTCGCTGTATATTGTGGGCATGAATCGCTGGCTTTTTTGGATTTTCTGCGGATTTAGTCTGTCGCTCCACGCGCAAAATTTCACGGTGGCTTTTGGTTCCTGTTCCAATCAAAAATTCGACTTAAGCATTTTCGATACGATCTTAACACACGATCCGGACGTCATGATCTTACTTGGTGATAATGTTTATCTGGATACCTACGACAAATCCGTCATGTGTGCCAAATACGATTCCCTGCTTACTCATCCCTGTTTTCATCGCTTGCAGGAACGCGTGTCGATCTGGCCGGTTTGGGACGACCATGACTACGGTTGGAACGATGCCGGAAAAGAGTATTCCGAAAAAGAACTGACCAAATTGTTGCTGTTTGATGCCTTTGATGAACCAGCTAGCAGCTGTCGGTGGAAACGCCCCGGTATCTATGGCGAGAAGATCGTGGAACGCAACGGTTTGCGCGTGCAATTCTTGTTGCTCGACACCCGCAGTTTTCGAGATTCTTTGTGTGTTTTCAACGAAACACCCATGCCCAAAAACGCCTTCACCTATTGGCCGGAATACTCGCCCTGCTCGGATACCACTCGAACCCTCCTGGGAACAGAACAATGGAACTGGTTGCGCGACAAACTCAGCGAGCCGGCGGATTATCGGATCGTGTGCAGTAGCATTCAATTTGGTCACGCCTACAACGGGTATGAATCCTGGAATAATTTCCCTTGGGAAAAAGAACGCCTCATCCGCATTATTCGGGAAACACGTGCACAAGGCGTGGTTTTCATTTCCGGGGATGTCCATTACGGAGAAATTTCGAAAGACACCGCGAACATTGGCTATCCGATCTACGACATCACAAGCAGCGGTTTGAGTTCGACATGGCACAGTGCCGCGCCGAATGCCAACCGTGTGGGAGAACCGATCATGGAAAACAACTTTGGACTGCTCCAATTCACCGAAAAAGATCAAAAACTGGTGGTGCAACTCATCGACAAATCCAATCGGATTCGGGAAACAATAATTCTCGACAAGAATCAGTTGACAGCGCCAACATTTAAATAATGCCATTACTTTTGTAAACGACGTAAAAAACACGAGATGGAACACAACATGAAATTTGGAACCAAGGCAATCCATGCCGGCGTTCAACCAGACCCAACAACCGGGGCGATCATGACACCAATTTTCCAAACATCCACTTACGTGCAGGAAGCACCGGGAGTGAACAAAGGGTATGGATATGCCCGTGGAAAAAATCCCACTCGTGAAGCATTACAGGCAAACATCGCTGCCTTGGAAAACGGGAAACACTGTGTGTGTTTCAGTAGTGGTGTAGCCGCAACTGATGCCGTTTTGAAATTACTAAAACCGGGCGACGAAGTGATCACCGGGGATGACCTCTATGGTGGTACCTACCGTTTGTTTACCAAGATCTATGAAAAGTTTGGGATCAAATTCCACTTCATCGACTTGACGAATGCAGAAAATGCCCGCAAATACATCAACAGCAATACCCGTTTGATCTGGGCAGAAACGCCCACCAATCCAACGATGCAGATCATCGATATTGCTGCGGTTTCGGCGATTGCGAAGGAACACAACGTGTTGATGGTAGCAGATAACACTTTTGCATCTCCTTATTTGCAAAATCCATTGGATTTGGGAGCGGATATCGTGATGCACTCAGTAACCAAGTACTTGGGTGGACACTCAGACGTTGTGATGGGTGCCTTGATCACCAATAGCGATGAATTGCACGAACAATTGTATTTCATTTTGAATAGTTCAGGAGCAAATCCGGGACCTATGGACTCATTCTTGGTTTTGCGCGGCATCAAAACCTTGCATTTACGTATGCAACGTCACTGTGAGAACGGACGCAAGATCGCGCATTTCCTGAAAGCACATCCAGCCATTGAAAAAGTTTATTGGCCAGGCTTTCCGGAGCATCCAAACCACGAGATCGCGAAAAAACAAATGCGTGATTTCGGTGGAATGATCTCCATCGTTTTGAAAGACAAAAGCATTGAAAACACCTTCCGTGTAGCTTCGTCGTTCCATGTTTTCTCATTGGCCGAATCCTTGGGGGGTGTAGAATCATTGATCAATCATCCGGCGACCATGACGCATGCATCTATTCCAAAAGAAGAGCGCGAAAAAGCAGGAGTGGTAGACAACCTGTTGCGTTTGAGCGTTGGTGTGGAAGACGTAGAAGATTTGATCGCAGATCTGGAACAAGCACTGGCATAAGACAATTCAAGATATAAGCGTTTAAAAGGTTCAAGTAGTTCAAAGCTGTTGGACCTTTTTTTAATCTCGAAACTTTAAACATTTACATATGATCATCATTACCGGTACATCCCGAGGAATAGGAAAATCCCTAGCAGCGTTGTACTTGCGTCAAGGAAAACGCGTTTTGGGCATTTCACGAACGTGTTCCCTGAAGCATCCCAACTACACACACGTTGTGCTCGATCTAAGCGATACGAACGCTGCAACACACCTCGTTTTTCCCGATTTGAGTAAAGAGGAAGAAGTGATCTTTATCCACAATGCCGGAACGATCGGAGAGATCAAACGTTTCAGCGACCAAACAAGCGTTGATCTGCAGGACGTGTTGCAAGTGAATTTATTTTCAGGAGCGCAGTTACTACATCAACTGTTGAAGTCGGTGGATCTGCCACAAAAATTATCCGTTGTCTTCATCAGTTCCGGCGCCGGCAAACGTCCTATTCCATCTTGGGCGGCTTATTGCGCCTCAAAAGCAGCGGTGGATCTTTGGTTGCAAACGATCAGTCAGGAGGAACAAGAAAAAGGCAGAAATATCCGTTGTTTGGCCATTTCGCCCGGCGTGGTGGATACCGATATGCAGCGGACAATTCGAGCAACAAATGTTAATGATTTTTCGTCCCATGAACGTTTTTCTGAATTACACGCCAACAACGAGTTGCGCTCTCCGGACATGGTGGCACAGGCAATTGCGAAAAAAATCTCAGAGACAGACACCACGGAAATAGTGGTTGCTATCTAAGTAAAAACGACATACTTGCCAAGACTGCAAGTCACTGTCAAAAAACCATTCAATCAATAAATTACCCCGTTCAGCCAAAAAAATTCATTTTCGGTTTAACATTTATTAATTTAGAGCATTCACAAATGCTGATTCGCTCAGAAACTGTATACTCACCAATTACAACCATAATCAATCGTCTGGATCAGAATTTAAAACTGGCTAAAACGTATGAAAAAATTTTCCTTTTCATTGCTTGGTATCAGCATTTTCTCCACTTGTATGCTGCAAGCACAAACACCTGTCCGCCAACTGGACAAATCCAACATGCGCGACGGAGAGCACGTTGAATACTGTACACAGCACAAACACATGGCAGAAGCCATGAAAGATCCTGCTTTTGCGGCTCAGTATCGTGCAGCGCAGCAACAATTAGCTGATGAGGCAGCTCAAAAATCAAAAGAACCTTCAGGAACTACTAAGGCGACCGTTTACACGATCCCGGTAGTTTTTCACGTATTGCACAATGGCGGTGTAGAAAACATATCAAAAGAGCAGATCGAAGATGCAGTAGCAATTTTGAATCGTGATTTTCGTTTGTTAAACGCAGATGCTGCCACAGTGCAAACACCTTTCCAAGGAATGCCATCTGACATCGAGATAGAATTTGCGTTGGCGCGCAAGGCTCCAAATGGACAATGTTTTAGTGGAATTACCCGTACCAAAACAACCTTGACCTTTGACGGATCTAATGGTCAGGCACAAGTCAATGCAGTTGTAAATGGAAACGACGTGTTTCAAGGAGTTTGGGATCATAAAAAATATTTGAACATCTACGTGTGTGACGAGATCGATGGTGCAGCCGGTTATACGTTCAATCCTATGGGAGGTACAACGGCAAGCGCGACGAACATGTATTACAACGGGATCTTTGTATTGCACAACTACACCGGATCAATTGGTACTTCTAGCAACTTCACGAGTCGCACCTTGACACACGAAGTTGGACATTGGTTGAACTTGGAGCACACGTGGGGACCGAACAACAGTCCGGGTAATGCTGCTAGTTGCGGTGATGACGATGGTGTTCAGGATACACCAATGTGTACTGGACTTACGTCTTGTAACTTGAACGCAAATACGTGTGATGACACCAATGATCCGAACGGATACAGTTCTTGGACAACAAACGTGATTGACAATGCAGAGAACTACATGGACTACTCCTATTGTTCAAAAATGTTCACTCCGGGTCAGCGTACGCGCATGCGCAATGCAGCTGCATCTTCGGTATCCGGAAGAAATCAGTTGTGGACTACAACAAACTTAGATTTTACAGGAGCTACAAATCCTTTAACTTTATGTAGCGCTAAATTCACAGCGCCTAAAACAGTAGTTTGCGCCGGAGAAACCATCCAATTTAAAGATCAGTCGTTCAACGCTGTTTCCGGTTGGAACTGGACTTTTGCCGGAGGATCTCCAGCGAACTCTAGCTCACAAAATCCGAGTGTTACGTATACAACACCAGGAACTTACACGGTAACTTTGCAAGCAACAGATGGTTCTAGTAATGATACAGAAACCATTACGAATTACATTACTGTATTGCCTGCTGGCGAAGAAACCTTGCCGTTCTACGAAGGTTTTGAAACAGAAACAAACTTGTCTACTTCTTCCCGTTGGTTCATCGAAAACACCGGTGGAAACGCTTGGGAAGTAACCAATACAGCGGCGCACTCCGGTGTCAAATCGGCAAAATTGAGCAACTTCGGTCAGGCTGCAGATCAATTGGATGAATTGATCTCCAAAACGATTGACTTGTCAAACGTAGATACCGTAACGCTTTCTTTCCGTTACGCATACAGAAAACGCACCAGCACCAGCAACGATATTTTGCGTGTTTACTTGACAAACAACTGTGCATCTTCTTGGGAAGTTCGCAGAAACTTATCTGCCACTACGATGTCAGGTTCTACAACAGCGAGCACTGCTTGGACACCAACGGCGAACGATTGGGTAACCGTGCACATGACAAACGTAACCTCTCAGTATTGGGTAGAAAACTTCCGTTTCAAATTCCAATTCGAATCTGGTGGTGGAAATAACGTTTATTTGGATGACATTAATATCTATGAGTCTTTGCCATCTGACACCCCGGTGATCGTTGGTTTGGATGAGGAAACGGTTAATGGGATCAACTTGTATCCGAACCCTGCTGACGACGAAGTTAGTGTTACGTTCAATGCAGGAAGTGCTCAAGATGTTTGGGTTTCTGTTACGGATGTAACCGGAAAAGTGATCGAACGTCACTTGATCCACGGAAAAACGGGAGCGAACTTGGTAGCATTGAATACAACAGCTTATGCGAATGGGGTATACTTCGTGAATTTACTTTCCGGAAACACCAACCAAACTTTGCAGTTTGTGATCAAATAAATGTAGGTATGTTCTACAGAAAAGGGGAAGCAAAAACTTCCCCTTTTTTAGTGCCTAACAAGTCATTTTAAGCATGTTGAATTTCGCCATCTGGAATCATATCTTCTCCATGCATACGCAAAAATAATTGGATCAACGCTACCACATCTTTCTCGCAATATGCAGCAATGCGTGGCAAGTCATTTTCTTCGTGATAGACACGTGCCACATCCGCTCCGGAAATATCGTCTTTCGGGGTTGGGATCTTGAACACGTGACACAATAAGGCCAGCGAGGTATAGGCTTTGTAATCACCGAACTTCCATAATTCCATGGTATCTAAATGTTGGATCTCCCAGGGTTTTTTTCCGGCCAGATTCAACACGTTTGGCAAACGCAATCCGTGGATCAGCATGCGGCGACAAATAAATGGAAAGTCGAACTCCTTGGCATTGTGTCCACACAATTTGTGCTGCGGACCACTGTAGTTGTTTTCCAAGAGTCTCGAAAATTGTCTCAACAAGGTTTCCTCGTCGTCGTGTGCGAAGGATTTAATACGGATGGTTCGTCCGGTTGCCGTAGCATGCACAAATCCAACCGAAATACACACGATCTTTCCAAATTCGGCATAGATCCCAGCGCGGTCACGGTAAACATCGGCCTCTTTTTTTTCTTCTGTCAAAAAACGGGCATTTTTCGCATCAAATAAATGCGCGGTGGTTTCGTCCAAGTCATGATAATGATACACTTCAGGTACTGTTTCAATGTCTAGGAACAAGATCTTGTCAAGTTGTAAATCGTACATAGTCAATCGTTTTCCATTCAAGTTAATTAAAAATATCTCCTCCATGATCCACATGGATGTATTTTTTTTGGCAAAAATGAGTGTTTACAAAGAAAAGGAATTCTATTCCTTATTTTTGTAAAAAAAGTATGGCGGAAAGCTTACACATATCCGGGAACACGAAAGAAGCAGTTTATCAGGAACTCCTTCCTCAAATTCGTGCGCTGCTCACCGGCGAACCGAACTTGATCGCTAACTTGGCCAATGTATCTGCTGCTTTGCGCGAAGCCTTCGGATTCTTTTGGGTCGGATTTTACCTGGTAGAAAACAACGAATTGGTCTTAGGACCATTTCAGGGACCGATCGCATGTACCCGTATCAAACCGGGGAAAGGCGTTTGCGGAACTGCTTGGGAAAAGAACGAAACGATCGTCGTACCGAATGTGGATGAATTTCCGGGTCACATTGCTTGTTCCAGTCTTTCGAAAAGTGAGATCGTCGTACCGATCAATCACAATGGTGTCGTGGTTGCGGTGTTGGATGTAGACAGCTCGGAGCTCAACGACTTCGATGACGTGGATGCACTTTACTTAACAGAACTTTGTCAATGGCTCGGAGCTACTTGTTTTGGTTGATACTACTCCTCACAGGGTGTGCACAGATCGTTCCGCTTACCGGTGGTGAACGCGACTCCGTTGCACCCAAAATTGTGGCTCAAGAACCCGTGCAGGGCAGCACGAATATTTCACCCAATGGCATCACGCTGGATTTTGATGAATACGTCAAACTGCAAGACCCACTCACCACAATCAGCATGAGTCCAGCAGTTGGACCTTTAACCAGCACCCTGAAAAAGCGCCGACTCACTGTAACTTGGAACGAGGCATTGCAACCGAACACGACCTATATTTTACAGCTCAACGGAACCGTGCGGGATGTGAACGAAGGAAACGATTCTATTTTACAGATCGTCTTTGCGACAGGGAATCATATCGACAGCGCGAAAACTAGTGGCAAGGTCATTGATGCCTTTCGCAATGACGCGATTTCCGGCGCAACGGTCGGGTTGTTTCCTGCTGGTTCCGATCCGCGTTCCAGTACACCGCTTTATGCCACGCGCACAAATGCAAAAGGCGTTTATCAATTCAGCTACATCAAAGATCAGCCGTACCAGCTCTTTGCATTTCTGGATCAGAACAAAAATCAACTGGTTGATCCACAGGAAACCATCGCCTTTTCGGCTGAACCTATTTCCGTGAGTGATTCCTTACAGGCAGATCTGCGTATGTTCCAACCGGAAAATCCACAGCAAAAAACACGCATTCAACCATTGCTGCCGGGACTTCTTTCCATTGCCGGATATCGGGTTGCTGAGCAGCAATTGCGCATTAACGGGAAGTTAGCCACTGAAATACTCCCTGTTTCAACAGATTCAATCTTGGTCTCCTTGCCGGAGCTCACCGAATCTTTCAGTCAGATAATAGTTGGAAAAGATACCTTGCAGCGAACCATCCAACCGAAAGAGCGTGTTAAACTTGCAGGAATACGCCTGGTTTCCAAAAACGTTCTGCCGGAGTCCGACACGATCCGCTGCGTTATGAATCTACTTCCAAGAAGCATAGACACGAGTAAAATTGCCCTGCTGAACGGAAAAGGCGAACGCATTTCTTACCGAAGTACACTGCGTGGAAATGAATTGCAATTGATTCCTGCAACAAACACAAACGGTTCATTGCGTTTGCGGTTCGAACGACTCGCGCTCTCGGACGGGATCACCGCATCGGATAGCTGTTCTTTGGCAGTGCAATACTTGGGCAAAAAAGAATTGGCAACATTGGAACTGGATGCAAGCGCCTTGAACGGAATTTATCTGATCGAAGTGCTGGATGGACAGACCTTGGTGCGTGTTGTTCAGAAATCTGCCGAGGAACAAAAGATATCGATCAACGGACTAGTACCCGGCAATTACAGTTTGCGTTGCATCGAAGACCGCAATAACAATGGACAGTGGGACAGTGGCTCCTATCCAGATGCCCAGGCAGAAAAAGTTTTGCGTTTCGCGATCAAACAGCGCCTAAAAGCCAATTGGGTTGTCGAAGAGACACTAAAAATTGAACCATGAGCGACGATTTACAGATCCGCCATGCATTTAGCCGATGGAAGATCCTCTTGGCGATCGCATTCGGCTTGTCGGTAAGCCTTGGACTGTTGATCTACACCTTCAATCAAGAAGAATTCAAAGCGGTTAAAGCAGGAACGGGTACGCACGTTTGGGTGGACCTGAATAACAACGGGATCGTCGATCACACAGGTGTTTCAGAATTCAAAGAACAGGCAGGCGGCGATTATGCCCTACAATCTGCATGGGAGATCATCGGGTCCATCGACTGGTCTGTTTACACCTTCTTTTGGTTGGGGATGGCATTGTTGGGGATGGTCGGCAGAGACGCCGCATACATGTGGCGCATTCGGATCTTGACCCATCGGGAATTGAGTTGGCGGAAAAGCTTCGACGTCATCATGCTCTGGGAATTCGCCTCGGCACTCGCTCCGGGAGTAGTGAGTGGAGCAACGGTAGCCATGTTCATTCTGAACCGGGAACGCATCGCCATGGGCAGAGCAACCGCCATTGTCGTGATCACCGCACTTTTTGATAATTTGTTTTATGTAGTAATGATCCCGTTGGTTGTTTTGATCGTTGGAACGGCTTCTCTCTTTCCAGAACACATATCCGGATCAAGTGCCGGCACGATCTTTTGGACCGGTTACGGGATCTTCACTGTACTTTGTTTGGTTTTGTATTTAAGCATTTTCCGATTTCCCCTCTTGATCAAATCGATACTTGGTGCTGTTTGCTCACTACCGGTTTTGAATCGATGGAAATCAAGCGCTCAGAAAACTGGAGATGAGATCGCAACAACTGCGCGTATCATGCGCAATGAACGTCCGCTTTTCTGGGTAAAAACCTTTTTGGCAACTTGCGCTTCCTGGACCTCACGCTTCTTGGTGATCAACTTCATCTTGCAAGCATTCTTGCAATTGGGAATGCTACAACAATTGCATGTTTTGGCCAAGCAATTCGTGTTGTGGATGTTTCTGCGTGTGTCGCCCACACCTGGCGGAAGCGGTGTTGCAGAATGGGCATTTGGAGAACTGTTGGCAGACTTTACGACATCTTTTGTGTTGCTGGGCGCCATGGCCGTTATTTGGCGACTCATCAGTTATTTCCCTTATCTGATCATCGGAAGTTTGATCTTACCCCGTTGGTTAAAGCGAAAAAACTGATTTTCATTCTGTTTTGAACCATTCAAGCGTTGTACTTTCGTATTATGAATTGGAGTATTACCATTTGGACAGCACTGCTTCTGAGCGCTTCAGCTTGTTCTGTAAGTCGGTATGTAGAACCCTTAGAACACAAGCAACACGCTGTGAATGCTAGCGTTGGCGGACCTTTGGCTCGCGTTCCAGGAATTGGGGTAATGCCGCTTCCCGTTTCGTCGCTTGGCTATGCTTACGGACTGCACAAAAACGCAACCGTCTATGGAAATTGGCACACAACAGCAGCTGTTTTTGGTGTCGTACAACTGGAACTTGGAGCTTCGGTTCGCTGGTGGCAACATGAAAACGGAAGCATGGGTGTTAGCACACAACACGGTTTTCACTGGATGATGGATGTGTTCGAGAAGAATCACCGATTGTACCCTACTCTGGATGCCAATTATTACTGGCATTATTTGCAAAAAACCACTCAAAAACGCACAGAAAGTGAACGCAAATGGAACAACTACGTGTACGGTGGCATGAGTAACTGGTTTGACCTGCGCGCGACCAAAGCACATGGTTTAGAACAAACGAACCGACTGATCTTTGCGCCACAGATCGGACACGTGTTCAAAGGCAAACACTGGGATATTTTCACGGAATTCAAATTATTAGGTCCCGGAAAAGCCAACGACAAAGTGGTGGTAGATTACATAAGTCCCTTGCGTGATAAAGGCGCATTGGGAGTCTACGTTGGTTGTTCCTTTAAATGGTAAGCATGAAAAAATACATCATTTTATTCTCGTTGTTCGTGCTATTGGGCTGTAAAAAACGTCTGGACGACTTTTTATTCAACAACGACAACACCATTACCGAATACTTACTGGATGATTATCCGGAAAGTCAAACCTTGGAGGTGGGCGACGAATACGCCGTTGCCGATTCCATGATCCATTTCATTCAATTTCCGATCTCAGACAATGGTCAGACCTTACAGATCGCGGGAATTTATGTTGGAGATCTCGATGCCATCGCAACCGATACGGTGATCTTGTATTGTCACGGTACTGCCAAGCACATGGATTTCTATTGGCCACGTCAAAAACTTTATGCCAACTTGGGAGGTAAACACCGTTACGGCGTGTTGATGATCGATTATCCGGGATACGGCTTGTCGGATGGAAAACCGACGGAATCGAACATGTACGCCAGTGTTGGAGGCGCTATGAACTGGTTAAAAGACCGGGGATTGACGAATGAGCGTTTGGTAACATTCGGATTTTCTCTGGGTACTGCACCCGTGTGTGAAACAGCTGCGCATCCCCTTCAGTATCCCATGCAACCGGCGAAGATCGTACTGGAGGCACCGTTTGCTTCGGCAGAAGTCATGATCCAGGATGCAGCCGTACTTTCCTTACCGGGGTCGTATTTTGTAAACGTTCTAATCGATAATGCAGAAGAGATCAAAAAGGTGCAGCAACCGTTGTTGTGGATCCACGGGACCGATGATCATTTTCTAAGTATGCAAACCCATGGTCAGGTGGTGTTTAACAACCATTCCGGTGTGTGGAAACGCGCAATCCAAGTTCCGGGAGGTGATCACGAAAACACTCCGTTTGTGATGGGTTATCAGCCGTATTTAGACAGCATTTTGGATTTCATTGTCACACCCTAAGCGATTGGAGTCGGAAAAATTCACTGCATACCGGTTGAAAACTGGCTAAATCCCTTTCAAATTCAATAAAATACGCTACATTTGCAGCCCCAAAGTGTGATTTTCATCGCGAAAAAAGCACCAGCAGGTAAATCGATCAAGTATGTCATACGGAGTAAAAATCTTTGCAGGACGCGCATCTCAGAAATTAGCGGAACAAGTTGCGCACAAATTTGGCGTGTCTTTAGGCGACGTGAAAGTACAGGAATTCAGCGATGGTGAATTTCAGCCTTCGTATGAAGAAACAGTACGCGGGCAAGATGTTTTCATCGTGCAATCAACGATGCCGCCAACAGAAAACTTGTTCGAATTGCTCTTGATGGTAGATGCAGCGAAACGAGCTTCGGCGCGCAAGATCATTGCTGTGATCCCTTACTTTGGATTTGCACGACAAGACCGCAAAGATCAACCGCGTGTTGCGATCGGAGCTAAATTGGTAGCAAACATGTTGGAAGCTGCCGGTGTAGACCGCATCATGACCATGGATCTACACGCCGATCAGATTCAGGGATTCTTTGAAGTTCCGGTGGATCACTTGTTCGCTTCTACCTTGTTCTACAACGAAATGAAGCGCTTAGATACCGGAAATCTAATCATGGCTGCTCCGGATGCAGGAGGTGCAAAACGCGCCAATTCGTATGCAAAGAAATTGAACACAGGTCTTGCCATTTGTCACAAACACCGCAAAAAAGCAAATGAAGTAGCTGAAATGACGGTGATCGGTGATGT
The DNA here is from genome assembly GCA_964427665.1 of uncultured Fluviicola sp. GTDB lineage: Bacteria > Bacteroidota > Bacteroidia > Flavobacteriales_D > Crocinitomicaceae > Fluviicola. The sequence continues at coordinate 19,665 of CAYRVL010000032.1, forward strand.
GGAAGGCAAGGACGTGATCCTGATTGACGATATGTGTGACACAGCAGGCACACTGACTAAATCTGCTGAATTATTCATGGAAAAAGGAGCGAAAAGCGTTCGTGCATTTTGTACACACGCCGTGCTTTCCGGTCCGGCTTACGAACGCATCAACAATTCCGTATTGACTGAATTGATCGTAACAGATACCATTCCATTGAAACAACACAGCGACAAGATCCGCGTGGTCTCTGTTGCCGATTTGTTCGCCGATGTGATCGATAAACTCGTGAAGAACGAATCCATTAGTACGCATTTTATAATCTAATAAAATAAACAAAAATGAAAGTAGCACAATTGAGCGGTTCGCCTCGCGCGAACGTAGGGAAAAAAGATGCTAAAGCGTTGAGAGATGCAGGACAAGTTCCTTGCGTTCTTTACGGACAAGGCACGCAAACGCATTTCTCTGTAAAAGACATTTCTATCGAGAAATTGGTTTACAATCCGGATGTTTTTCAATTCGAATTGGATGTAGATGGTAAGAAAACCAAAGCAATCATTCAAGAGGTTCAACAACACCCGGTAACTGATAAAATCATGCACGTTGACTTCTTGGAGTTAGATGACAAGAAGCCAGTAAAAGTTGCTTTGCCAGTTCGTTTGACAGGTTCATCTCGTGGTGTAATGGCCGGAGGTAAATTGATGCAAGTTTTCCGTCGTTTGAAAGTAATTGGTTTGCCAGGTGAATTGCCAGACGCCGTTACAATCGACATCACTAAATTGCGTATCGGACAATCTGTTCGCGTAGGTGATTTGGAAACAGGAGGTTTGAAATTCGTAGATGCTAAGAATGCAGTAGTTGTAGCTGTGAAAATGGCTCGTGGTGCTTCTAAAGCAGCTGAAATCGACGACGAAGACGAAGAATAATTCGTTCTCACAGATCTTGGATCCCGCTTTCCCTTGGTTAGCGGGATTTTTTTTGAACGTACTTTTTTTGAAAGAACTTTATTTGAAAGTACAAAGCACAAAAAAACCGAAGTGATCTCCGGTTCTTTCATTGACTTAGAATAGTAGGGTGTTTATGATTTAAATGTCATTAACAACTCAACACAACAAATATCGCGTTTTGTTCATTTTCAAACAGCCCGACTTACTCCAAAAGCACAATTCGCTTTCTGTATGGCAATTCTTAATTTTTTCAATTCACATTACCACTTCACAATTTTCTTGGTTTGACCAGTTTTTCCGGTATTTTCGACCAACGTGATGTAATAAATTCCGGCGGACCAATCGTGTGTTGAGAAAGTGATCTGCGTATTCTTTACCGGATGTACCGCAACTTGACGCCCGCG
>CAYRVL010000032.1:21095-28581 GCA_964427665.1 uncultured Fluviicola sp.
TTCGCATTCTGCGAGGTGTTCGAACAAGTCAGAATGGCACCCGGCAAATACAATGTGTCTGCATTCACAGAAAATGCGGCAAGATTTGGCTGACTTACCTGAACCTGGACTTGCTGTTGGATGGTATCTAATCCGCCCGGACCGGAAACGATCAATTCAACGGTGTAGGTTCCGCTTGTCGAATAAGAGACCTGTGGATTCACCAGAGAACTACTCGCCGGACTACCACCCGGGAATGACCACGCGTAACTTGTCGCGTTTACAGATGTATTTTGAAAGTCGATTGGAGTGCCGGCGCACACAAACGTATTTGTACTATTGAAGGAAGCTACCGGTGGATCTGTAGGCGGCACCACCAGCTGACCATTGGAGGAAATTACCGGAGACAACAATCCAGCGCCATTCTCTACGCGCACATTCACATAATACGTCGTTCCTTGCAGCAAATTCAAGCCATTCAAGGCAAAACTCGTGTACCAGTAATTGTCCGTCCAAGCAACTACGTCCGTTGCGCCTGGTGTTGTTCCTACCGAGACCCAATAGCGAGCGACATCCGAATGCGGATCCGAACCGGCATCCCAATTCGCTTCGATCAAGTTATTGTTTGTAGTCGTCGTGATATCCGCACCAGTTCCATCATATACATAGGTCGGTGCAATCGGTGCTGTCCAGTCTACAAACACATCTTCAAAATCCAATGCCGACAAGTTCGCTGCGCTGTCCTGTACGATACTTTTAATGCGTCCCGCTGCCGTTGAGGGATTTGCACTTTGGTAACGCAACATTTCCGTTGCTCCAACGCCCACAGAAACACTTGTAGCTCGAGAACGATACACCTTCAGGTTGTTTACCGCATAATTGCAGTTCCCACTTCGGAATGACAAATAATTTCCTCCGGCAAGGGGAGTAGGATCCGTCCAGGTAGTCACTTGCACATTCTCCACATAAACTTGATGCTTTCCGGAAATACGGTCGTAGATCACTTTAAAATCATACCACGTACCTGCCACAAAGTTGTACGACACCTCGTTCACCAAAGTGAACACATCATTCGTTACTTCGTAAAGCTGCACTTTGTCATCATCCAGACGGAAGAAAACGAAGTAAGAATTTCCGCGGTTGGTTAATGTGGGATCCGAACAGAAATAGTGCATTCCTGCACGGCGATTTGTTCCTGCACCATCCAATTTTCCTGCCCAATGATACAAGTAGCGATTGCTTAAAGCGTGGTTGATCCCGGCCCAAACGTTCGTATTGCCATTGGCCTCGTCGCTTTGTACCAAATAGCCGTTATTCAAATTCCAGGTACCCACTTGATTGGTCCAATCCGCATGCAGTGTCGCTTGATCAAAGTTATCGCTAAAAAATCCTTTATTCGCATTCGCACGCCAATCGCTGCCGTCAAAATCCAATACTTGGTAGTACGCTTTTTCAATTCCACTTCCACCGGCATTGTCGCTATCCGAGAACGTCGTTGTAAAAGCTTGGGTCACCCATGTCATTGGCGCACTAATGGTTGTCGTCGGTGCAATGGCATCCACCGGTGTTGGTGTTTGGATCACACTCGACCAAGTCGCTTGCCATCCCGGAGCTGTCGTCGCGCAATCGCTACGGAATTCGATCAACAAGGAACCGCTTGTAGACGTGATCGTTCCCGGAGAAGTGGTTCCGGTATACGTTCCAATTAGTGGTGCCGAAGTAGTTGCCCCGTCATAGATATACATGTAGTCCCAATTCGCTTCCAGGTTGAAACTACTGAAGGTCAAAGTCACGGAACTTGCACTAGCAGGTTGGATCAATGTAAAATAGCGCTGATCATCGCCATAGTTCGCACCCGCACCACCGGTATCCATGAACGAACCGGTTGCCGTTGTTATCGTAGTTTGACTCGGATTGTTATTGATCAATCGGTAATACAACGCCCAGTTCCAGTTGATCCCCGGATCGGTGTGCGTTTGGTTTGGATAGTGCTGGTGACCTTTGATCCGAATACAGGAACCCAATACATTCGACCCAGAAGTTGCTGTCCCGGAAAAGGTGCGCAATGGATTGATGCCATAACCACTTTGACAAATATCGCGGGATAGCGCTGCAGAAGAGTTGTACATCGCTGTGGTATACCAACTGGCATTATTGACGTATCCTTCGTGTTCATAACCGATCGTATATGGATTTTCTGATCCTACGTGCCAAGCCTTATTCGCTTCGTTCACCATTTGCGTTACCTGACCATCGCTGGAGCGCAGCACGTAATGAAAAGACACATTTGAATTGCAGTTTTGCGACCACGAGATCGCTCCCGCATACGTTCCTTGAATGGTATGGATCGTAATTGCCGAAACCGCCACGCCATTCCGTGAACTGAAATTGCACGAAGGGGCTGGATTCCAAATGGCTGGACCGTATTCTGTTGATTTCAATTGTTTGCTTTCCGGAATGAAAGCCACGCTTCCTGCAAAAATACTGGTAGGCGAAAAAACTACTTTCGGTGCGGATAAAACGACCAAATTTCCTGCCCCAAAAACCTGTTCCAAATTGAATTGGTAATTCGGAAAACCAAATTGGGTTGCATGATCTGCCTTATTCAAAAAGCGGAATAATTCGTACAATTCAGACTGCAAGGCAAATTGATGTACAATTCCGGTATCCGGCAGATACGATAAGGCTGAAAACGCCTTCTTCATGCGGATTGGAAGTGGATCGCCGTATGATTCCTGAAAAACCACTTCAAAAGCTTTCGCGTAAGCCAAGATCTCTTGCTGTGGTTGCTGACGGATCGCTACCTGAGAAATCCCAGAAAGATCGGCCACTTTACGCAAGTTCGAACGGAAGAATTGTTTGCCGTTTTGCACCATTCCCAGGTAACCGTATGATTTGGGTAAGCCGCTGCACGACTCTAATTCGGCATCCGATAAATAAGCGAATCGCGTTTGGGTAAACGAAACAGCCTCCAAAACGCCACGCGGCACCTGCGGACAAGCCTGATATGCTTGCTGACAAGCCGAAAGAAAAGTTGCATCTTGTGCGTGACTGAATAGTCCAGACAACACAGTGAATAGTAATCCGTAGTAGTGCTTCATGAGATTGCAGTTTGCTACAAAATAACGAATTCACAACTGCACAAACAAGGAAAATAAGCAGTAAAATGATTTAGTAGTTTCCTGTATTACAGTAAACTAACTAAATTCAGCACAAACATCATCAATATTTGTGAAAGATGTAGATGTATCCGATTCGGGAGTACCGGTAATTGATGAACATGAAACCGATCAGAACGGCCAACATGATCAAAAACAACCATGTGAGACTGACCAATTTGACAAAAATGAGAAATACGACCATCAATTGGATCACTGCAAAACCGTAACTGATATACATCGCGCCCAAGAAATAACCCGGTTCTTTATCGAATACCAATCCGCATTTGGAACACTTTTCATTCATCTCAGGCATTTTAAACGACGTAAAGGAACCCGATGTCTTGAAAATCTTGTCGCCGTGACATTTCGGACAAACACCCTGCAGCAATGGACGTATCATTTCACATATTTTCAGCAAATTTAGTCAACTAGTGGCGTTTCTCCCTTAGAAGAAACACGTATTAAACTATACTATTCAGACAATTTGTAATTTTGCTTATGCTTATCCCACGCTTGCCAATTAGAAAATTTGACGAAAACGGATTGTTTCAGGCAGTTTACGTGAATGACCTGCAAGAACATTTGCGCACCTTTCATGCAGACATCAGCCACCCGCACAAGCACGACTTTTTCATCACCGTTCTGTTCCTCGCCGGCAAAGGCACGCACACCATTGATTTCACCACGTATTCCGTAGAAGCGAATTCCATGTTCTATCTGCGTCCTGAACAGATCCATCACTGGGAATTCGACGAACCAGCGACCGGTTGGATCTTGTTCCACTCGGAAGATTTCTATTCCTTCCACGTCCCCCACTTCGAATTGGATAATTGGTCGTTCTTTTCGCCGAAAAACGCCACACACAAACTGACTTTAACATCCGAACAAACCCGGAACATCAGCAAACACTTCGAGCAGATCGCTGCCGAATACAAGGCCATCCAAACGCATTCATTCTTGAAAATATGCAGTCACCTGTTGCTGTTGTATATTGAACTGGAACGGATCATTACGGGAATCCTTCCTCCGGAATCAGCTGCCAAAAAACCGTATCACGATCATTTTAAGAATTTCAGCAAACTACTGGAGCTTCATTTTCGGGAACAGCACAGTCCTCAGTTTTATGCCAATTCGCTCATGATCACTACCAAGCATCTGCATCGGATCTGTGAAATGAATACTGGCAAAAATCCCTCGCGATTGATTGCGGAGCGCATTGTATTGGAAGCCAAGCGACAGTTGGTGAGTGAATCGAAGACAGTTCGGGAAATTGCCCTGCAACTGGGGTACGAAAACCCAGATTACTTCCACACGATCTTCAAGAAAATTACAGGAATTACCACCAAACAGTTCTTACTGAGTCAGTAGTCTAAGACAATTTATCGCTCAAGATCTTCATTTCGATCACCGGCGAGATCTTTTCGTACAGGATATTGTTCACCGCTTCCAAAATAGGCATCTCTACCTGATACTTCTTATTGATCTCTGCCAAACACTTCGTTGCGTAGTATCCCTCGGCGATCATTTCCATCTCCAATTGCGCAGATTTCACCGAATAGCCCTTTCCGATCATGAATCCGAAGGTGCGGTTGCGTGAGAATTTAGAATAAGCCGTTACGAGCAAATCTCCCAAATAGGCACTCGTTTTCACGTCGCGGTGGATGGGACTCACCTCATCGATGAAGTTTTCGATCTCCTGAATGGCATTCGATATCAATACTGCCTGGAAGTTGTCTCCATAACCCAAACCACTGCAAATACCGGAGGCCAAGGCATATACGTTCTTCAAAACCGCTGAATATTCCGTACCGAACAAGTCATCCGAAACCGTTGTTTTGATGTAGCGACAAGCCAACCAGGTAGCCATGTGATCCGCAATACGCTCACTTTGACAAGCAACTGTGAGATAGGATAAACGCTCCAAGGCTACTTCCTCTGCGTGACAAGGACCACAAATGATCCCGATATCTTTGTAAGGCGTACCAAAAGTTTTGTGGATGAAACGCGCAGGGATCGCATTGTATTCCGGAACAATTCCTTTTACAGCAGAAAAAACGACCTTTCCTTTGAACAAGTCTTGGGAAACCCCTTCGAATAATTTCACCAAAAATGCCGATGGCGTTGCGATGATCAATACATCCGAGCGTTCGATGATCTCTATCAAATTTGCCGAAACATGGATCTTATCCAGATTGAACTCCACAGATTGCAAATACGTGGGATTGTGTCGGTATTTACGGACGTGTTGCACCGCTTTCTCGTTGCGCATGAACCAGTTCACTTGCTCCAAATTGTTGCAAAGAATCTTCACCAGCGCCGTAGCCCAGCTACCGCCACCAATGACACCAACGGATTGCATGCGTTTACTCATGGGGCTCAAAGATACTATAAATTCATGTTGTGTAACCGAGAATGGAGGAAATGCTGCCGGTTTTGAGGGCAAACATCTGAGTTTTAAAATTTCCAAAATCAACTATTCCTTCTATCTTTGCACCAAATTTTGCACAGATGTCTGATTCTTCTCGCATATCAACGGAACGCGCTCCCAAACCGGTAGGATTGTATCCACATGCTCGTAAAGTTGGAAATTTATTGTTCTTGTCGGGTGTTGGACCGCGCACAGCTGGTTCCGATGCAACTGATTCCGCAGTTCCGGGATTGAAATTGGATAAGAACGGAAATTTCATCGAGTTCGATTTTGAAGCACAATGCCGCAGCGTGTTCGACAATGTGCGCATCATCTTGGAAGAATCCGGTTCAAGCTGGGATCAATTGGTAGACGTGACAGTGTTTTTGGTGAACATGAAGCGCGACTTCCATACCTACAACCGCATTTATGCAGAATATTTCAAAGACAATTTGCCTTGCCGAACCACGGTAGAGATCAACTCCTTGCCGACACCGATCGCTATTGAACTAAAGTGCATTGCAACCATAGATTAACATACAGATTATGATCGCATTTATCATTCGCAGTGTCCTGTTTTTGGGCATTTTATTCTTGACAGTATTTTCATTCGGAACCGGTTACTGGGGTTGGGGGATCACCCTGATCTTGCCTTTGATCATCGTTGGAGCAACGTTCATTTACAATGAAAATTTGGCGTTTGCCTTGAACCACATGCGTACCGGAAACCAAGAGAAAGCGGCGCGTGCGATCAACCGCATCACGCACCCGCAATTCTTACCAAAGCGTCAACATGCTTACGTAATCTACATGCAAGCCTTGTTGAATGCGCAATCGTTTCCACCGGCACGTTGCGAGCAATTGTTGCGCAAAGCAATCGGAATGGGCTTGAAGCGTGGACACGACAAAGCGATGGCGCGTATGCACTTGGCAGGTATCTGCGCACAGACAGGTCGTCGTCCGGAAGCTGTTCAGTTATTGGCTGAAGCGAAGAAAATGGACGATAGCGGCATGTTGAAAGAACAGATCAAAATGATGCAAGGGCAATTGCAAAATGCACCTTCGAAGAATCAAATGCGTATGGCGCAAATGATGGGTGGACGCAAGAAGATGCCGCGCATGCGTTGATCATGAAGGTTCGCGCACCGTTTCCTGAAAATTACGAATTGCTGGACGCCGGCGGCGGGTTCAAACTCGAGCGCTGGGGTGAGATCATTACGATCCGTCCGGAACACCAAGCATATTTCAAATCCGGCATCCCGTTTACGGAATGGAAACAACTCGCTGATGCGGAATTTATTCCCGTTTCCAGCGGTTCACTCCAAGGTAAATGGCACAAATTGAAGGCTACTTGTCCGGATTCTTGGGAATTTCAGTCGGGTCCCTGCACCTTTCATCTGGAATTGACATCCAACAAACACGTCGGTTTATTTCCGGAGCAACAGATCCACTGGCAAGAGTTATTGGCATTGAATTCCGACCATTGCTTCCTGAACTTATTCGCCTACACCGGCGCAGCTAGTTGCTACGCACGTTCCACAGGAGCGCACGTAACGCACGTAGATTCTGTGAAAGCCATGAACGATTGGGGCAAGCGTAATATGGAGTTGTCGGGCTTGTCAGATATCCGCTGGTTGCACGACGATGCCTTGAAATTCGTAGAGAAAGAGATCAAACGCGGCAATCTGTACGACGTGATCCAAATGGATCCACCGGCTTGGGGAATGGGTGCGAAACGTGAAAAGTGGAAATTGGAAGACCTGCTTCCAAGCTTGATTGAAAAAGCCCTGCAAATTCTCGCACCGGGCGGTTTATTGATCGTAAACACCTACTCACCGAAAGTCCGCCATAAAGAATTGCTGCAACTGATGCTTCCTTTTCAGCACGCGGTTCGCAAGATCAGCATCGATGAATTGTGGATGCAAAGCAACAGCGGCAA
>CAYRVL010000033.1:0-1557 GCA_964427665.1 uncultured Fluviicola sp.
CTCCGGCAATAAACGGCGTGGGTCTTTCTCCAATTGTTCTACAAAAATTCCATCCTTGGTGATCTTTCCTTTGATATTGCGGTCGGCAGAACAAGAAACACCTAATCCAACCGGACAAGAAGCAGCGTGACGCGGCAAACGGATCACACGCACATCATGCGTGAAGTATTTCCCACCAAACTGCGCCCCAATCGTACTTTCCTGACAGATGCGGTTAACGCGCTTTTCCCACTCCAAATCGCGGAAGGCTTGTCCACCCATATTTCCTTCAGTTGGTAAATGATCGAAGTAACCGGCAGATGCTTTTTTCACTGCTGCCAAGTTGGCTTCAGCAGACGTTCCACCGATCACCAAAGCCAAGTGGTATGGCGGACAGGCCGCAGTTCCCAGATCCTTGATCTTCTCGCGAACAAATTCCTCCAGACTTTTGTCGTTCAACAACGACTTGGTCTTTTGGTACAAGAACGATTTGTTTGCAGAACCACCACCTTTCGCCAAGAACAAGAATTCGTATTTCGGTCCCTGTCCTGCGTAAATATCGATCTGCGCCGGCAAGTTTGTTCCCGAGTTCTTTTCTTCAAACATCGAAAGCGGAACTACTTGAGAGAAACGCAAGTTCTTTTCTTGATAAGTATTGTAGATTCCTTTAGAAAGCCACTCCGCATCATTCACTCCGGTGTATACATCTTCACCTTTCTTACCCATGACGATCGCTGTTCCGGTATCCTGACAAGAAGGCAATTGTCCTTCTGCCGCAATCGTTGCGTTTTGCAACAAGTTATACGCCACAAAACGATCGTTATCCGTAGCCTCGGGATCATCCAAAATACGACGTAGTTTTTCGAGGTGCGAAGTACGCAAGTAGAAGGACACATCGCTCAGGGCCTCTTGTGCCAACAATTCCAATCCTTTCGGATCGATGCGCAACACTTCGCGGTCACCCACTTTCTCTACGGTCACATAATCAGAAGTGATCTTTCGGTATTCGGTTGTATCCTTAAGAATTGGATACGGATCTTGGTAATGAAACTCAGCCATTGTTCAAATTTTGTGACTCAAAAATAGTGGTTTTGTAAGCCCAAAGCGCCAGAATTCCCCAATAAAAAGCAGAAAAATGGAAAAATCACTGCCGGAAAAATTGATTAACTTCAGAGAACGCATAGAAAATAATGGAAGTGGCTTTAAACCCAATATCTCCCAAGTAGCTTATGTGATAATTATTCTGTGAGTTTAAAAATGGATCATTGATAACCTTTTTTTAACCACATAGAAGCAGAGAACACATAGAAAATATCCAGGAAACATTTTGTTTCCACGTCTGTGTGGATATTTAAAACTATTTTGATAGCAGGAGCTTGCTCCAAACCAAAAATCCCTCTGTGAACTATGTAACTAGGTGGTATTAATCCTTCATTTCACGAAAAAATTCATTGACAAATGTTTTTGAACCACATAGACACAAAGAACACATAGCACTTTCCAGGAAACATTTTGTTTCCACATCTGTGTGGATATTTAAAACTATTTTGATAGCAGGAGCTTGCTCCAAACCAAAAA
>CAYRVL010000033.1:1657-7171 GCA_964427665.1 uncultured Fluviicola sp.
TCTGTGTGGATATTTAAAACTATTTTGATAGCAGGAGCTTGCTCCAAACCAAAAATCCCTATGTGAACTATGTAACTAGGTTGTTTTAATCTCTGAGTTCGCGAAAAAATTCATTGACAAACGTTTTTTGTCCATTTTTGAAAATGTTGGTGCAATTGAAATTGATCAAGATTCCCTTTGGGGCCTTAAGTAATTTCATGTAACTAAGCAATTGAGCTTCATGAATAGGGTCAATTTGTTTTACAGATTTCAATTCAACAACAATCTTGTTTTCAATGAATAGGTCACATTTCAAGTTTGTTTCCAACTTGCGGTTTTTGTAGTAGATTGGTATTAGTAACTCGTTCTGGAATTGCAGTGCTCTTGCTTCAATTTCTATTTTCATACACTCGTGGTATATACTTTCCAGTAAACCCGGTCCTAATTGATTGTGAACGGTTATTGCAGCACCAATTATCGAATAGGTCAGTTGTTCTAATTGTGATTTAGTTGTGATCATTGTGCATCATTTTTCTATTTAATTTACACAAAAACATCCTTCCATTCAATCATCAAAAATTCAACTTATCCTAAATTCAACGTTTTTTTTCGGAATAATCCCCCATTTGTATTCTTCAATTACAATTTCTGCGCACTTCCCGCGTTTTTCGTACATTCGTTTGCATGAACCTGTACTCCAATAAACAGAAGTGGAAAATTGTCCTACTCGTTGTAGCCCTCCTGATGGTAGCGGCCTCGTTGTGGGTTTCCAATTCTGTGGTACAAAAGGTTTCCGATCGCGAACGTCTGCGCGCCAAGCAATGGGCTGAAGCGATCAAAAAGAAAGCGGAGTTGGTGGCATTGACCAATAGCACCTTCAATCAGTTGCGTGCTTACGAGCGACATAAGATCCAACTCTATTTGGATGCAACGAAGGAAATTTCCAAACCTATTTTCGGCGATGCCATTCCGGATTACTCGTTTCCTCTGGCCATTATCAATGACAACAAGGACATTCCGGTGATCTTGGTGGATGACGAAGATGCCGTTTCCGGTTTTAATAACCTCGATTTCGACACAAGCGACATCCGAAAATTGCATCCGGCATACACGAAAAAGCAATTGTTAAAACGCTTTGATGACAGTCTTTTGTCGCTAACCAAGATCTGGGAGCAAAGCCATCCGCCTTTCCGCATTGAAGTAACTGAAGGGTTGGTAATGACCTATTTCTATTCGGATTCGAAACGCACCATTCAACTGGAAAACGAACGCGATTCACTCATTCAATCCTTTAACCGCGAGTTGATCAATGACAAACAATTGATTCCCGTTTTGCTCATGCAGCAGAATCCGGATTCCTTGATCGCGACCAATTTACCTGCATCCAAAACAACCGGTGCAGCCTTGACCAAAACGCTCAGTACCTTTTCGAAAATGAACGAGCCATTGCGCATTTCTTTCGGGAAGAACAACGAGAATTTGTTGTATTACGATGACTCCGAGGAATTGAAGCAATTGCAGATCTATCCCTACATTCAATTCCTGATCATTGGCCTCTTCATTCTGATCGGTTATTTGCTATTCAGCACCTTCCGCAAGGCCGAGCAAAATCAGGTGTGGGCCGGAATGGCGAAGGAAACCGCACACCAGTTAGGGACTCCGCTATCTTCGTTAATGGCTTGGGTACAATTGCTGGAAGCGCAAAACGTCGATCCTGCAATCGTCTCAGAGATGCAAAAGGACATCGAACGCCTGGACAATGTGTCGCAGCGTTTTTCGAAGATCGGTTCAGAAACCCAATTGAAACCGCAAGATCTGGTCATTACCGTTCATCGCGTGATGGATTATCTGCGTCCGCGCATTTCGAAAAAGGTGGAACTGCAAACAAAAACGGAAAGCTCGGAGATTATCGTTCCGCACAACCCACCTCTTTTAGAATGGGTCATGGAAAATATCATCAAGAACGCCGTTGATTCTATGGAATCGAATGGTAAGATCCATGTTTCGGTGCACACTACTCCGGAATGGGTACATATCGACATTACAGACACTGGTAAGGGCATTCCCGTGAAGCAATTCAAAACAATTTTCCAGCCCGGATTTACCACCAAGAAACGCGGTTGGGGCTTGGGCTTGTCTTTGGTGAAACGCATCGTGAAAGAATACCACAAAGGGAAAGTTTTTGTATTGGATTCGGAAGTAGGTAAAGGAACTACCTTCCGCATTAGCTTACCGATGTAAAAAAAAATTTCTTCAAGCTGTTACTTTTGCAAACCACAACATTTGACTGAAAACGACAACCCTTGTTTGGAAAAAGAAAACATAGCCTCACAGAATCAGAAATGATCGAAAATGCCAAGCGGGATCACCGGCAATTTTCCCCTTTATACGAGTTGCATTTCGACAAGATCTACCGCTTCGTCTTCAAAAAATTAGGCGGTGATGAAGCCATGGCCGGCGACCTTGCTCAATTGACCTTCATGAAAGCGATGGCCAATATTGGCAAATACGAAGATCGCGGGGTGCCATTCTCCGCCTGGTTGTTTCGTATCGCCTTGAATGAGGTGAACATGCACTTTCGCAAACAAAAGAACAACTACACGGTGGAGATCAATGACCGCCAATTGCTCAGCCTTTTCGAAGAGGAAGAGGTTCCACAAATGGATGATGCCGACAAAGAACAATTGGTTGCCATGCTCAATAGTCTGGATGACGACCAGGTGGAATTGATCGATATGCGATTCTTTCAGGAAATGAGCTTCAAAGAAATTGCAGATATTTTAGAAATTTCGGAAGCAAATGCCAAAATGCGTGTGTACCGTCTTCTGGAAAAGCTTAAATTGAAATGGAAAAAAGAACTATGAGACGGACATTTAAATATAACAAGCAAACAAAATCGAACGAACCAACGAAAGAACAGATCGCTCGATACAAGGATTTTGCGTCCATCTCAACCAAGTATGAACGCATTGCTAAGCGACCTAAAAAGCCGCTTTACAAGGACCCGAAGCTCTTTTTGTTATTGGTCTTACTCGGAATCATTTTCTTGCTGATCTTTCTGGAGGAAAAAGGTTAGAATCCTTCCACATCGATCTGACGCATGGCCACGAATGATTTTCGGATCGTTTCCCCTACTCCCGGCACATCGAAATGAATGATGTAAACGCCCGATGACACCGGAATTCCAATCTTGTTGGTCAGGGTCCAATCCAAGAAAGTTGTAGGACTGTCCTTTTTAAACTGATTGATCAATTTTCCACCCAAGTTGTAAATACTCACCGTGCACTTCTCCGGCAAATTGATAAACTTGATGCGGTTATCGACTTTGTTCCGTTCGTATTCCGAAAACGCATAATACGGATTGGGCACCACATTGATCATACTCAGCACATCCGACAGGGCCTCATTATTCGTTAAGTCGGTGGCATACGGATCCATATTCCAACCATACATCGGCAAACCGTTGTTGGCATTCGTGGCCGTAAAGACTTCGTATTCCTTGTTGATCCGAACGCGCAGACGCACATCCGTTTCCAACAAGGAATGATCTTCCTTCAACAAAGGATTGACAACCCACATACAATTGGTAAACGCATTGCGGAAAGCGGTATTTGATTGGGTCACCAGCTGGTCGTACACCCACGTATTTACGCCGTCATAAACCGGACAGCCCGTGTTGTTAATATTCACTCCGAAAACGTAGATCGGCTGTTGACCGCCCAACACCGGAACGCCGTTATTATCATACAAGGTACTGGTCGGATTCCAGATCAAGTCGCTGCCATTTTCTCCGCCCAAGAACGAATTTTCGCCAAAAGCCATGTGCAAACGATAGCCAGATTCTACATCGATAGCATATCCCGGGAACCAACCCATTCCTGTCGTTCCGCTGTTATCCGGACTTCCATTTTGATCAACGCTCGGTTGATTTCGCAGTGTTCCGGCTTCGGCGTTTCCAACGGCCAAATTTTGGTCACCGCACAATTCGATCACCGCACAGCGCGTCCATTTGGAGCGATCGCTTGTAATGACAATATCCACTCCTTGAGCCCGCGCAATGGTCGCCTGTGCAAACATCGCTCCGGAAGCGTTAAAGAAACTCGGGATACGGTAAGGCATGAAATCACATTTTCGACCTACCAGCGAAAAATGCGTAATTCCACCGCCCAATAACTTCGCGTAGTTCTGTTCTGGATCCAGACTTACATAATCCGGATAGCAGGTAGGATTATTGAAACCAAGTGCGGGATTGTCTTCATCCGGTTGCGGATTGTATGACCCCGAGCGAATCCAATTCAAAGGTGTAAACGAATTATCATCCGAGACAAAAGAAAGCCACTGCTTGGAAGAATCTGCATATTCCATGTTTGCCGTGATGGGCTCTGCATACAATTTGTATTCCGGTCCGGTGGCTCCTACCACGTAATACGGATCGTTGTAGATCTGCACAGAAATTCCCCAACGCGGGATCAATTGTTCATTGTCTTGTGCGATGGTAACCGCCGAATTCACGGAATCTAACAGCGTACCTCCCTGATCGGCGTAGCGATAAATGACCCAAGCCGACGAATCGATCGGATCGGAAGCATCCTTGGTAAATTTGCAGGTAAAATAACCGTCCGCCACATTCAATGGATCTACGACTTTCACACGAATGGGTCCTTGATTGGGTTGATAGGTCGGATTGTCTTGTTTCCCGAAGGTGAGGATCTGTTCTTCGCTTTCTTCGGTCAAACGGAGGTCGTTCATCCCATTTCCACGACCATCGATCCGTGTGATCGGCGGCTGGAATCCGTAGGCCGAATAATGTTGCGTTCCTTCCGCTTCAGGTTTCGGGTTGTGCGGAATCACTTCAACGGCTTTGATCTCACCTATGGCCGCTTTTCGAGAGCCGAGGAAAGGTATCTTCTGACCATCCAATGCTTGTGGATCCGTAGGATCATAGGTTTTGAAATTGTTATACGCATAGGAAATGGCCAGGTAGTAATACCTTTTGAAATTCACCAAACGCCGGTCTCCGGTTGCAAACAGATCCTCGGTAACCCGGAAAGACTTCCGAATACCTTTATTTTCGCCATCCACCCGCTCTACCGGGATCGTAGCCTGTAATTCCTGATCAAATTCAAAGTTCACCAAACGCGAAACATCATCTTTTTTATCGCATTGCGCCACCAATCGCGCCTTTGTTGGATCCAGGATATCCGACACACTCACATCTTTGCTACGCAACTGGTAGATCATGTAGCCTTGAAAACGGTAGTACTTATCAGCACCGGGGTCAGCGACAATGAACGGATCAAACTCTTCGTATGCTTCGTTCATATTATTTGACGGGCTTTGGTTCGACAAGGTCAGGATCACTTCGCGGTCCAATTCCTGTGCCTGCATTTCCGGAGCGTGTGGTCCTTCTAGAACACGGAAACAATTCTCAAACAAGGCCTGCGCTTTGTCATCCGCACGTTGCAATGCCTTTACGGATTCGAAAGGTTCTACACCCAGTGCACGCGCCCAGACAACACCCACCGTGATATTGTT
>CAYRVL010000033.1:7271-16156 GCA_964427665.1 uncultured Fluviicola sp.
CCACCTGTATTGATGTAGTACAAGAAACGGCGCATTCCGTAGCGTTCGTTATCGATGATCCCATCTCCGTAACCAATTCCGTTCAAGGCCTCGCCTGCTCCGATCCCAAAGGCATTGTCGATCGAATCGTTGTCTTGATAGGGACCTTCGAAAAAGTCGACACCCACGGCCGGCGGACTCGAACCATATCCTTTAAAACCGACGTTATCGGCATCGAACGCGTCCCCGTTATACAAGTATCCCAATCCGCGATTCACATCACAACCCGTGAAATCATCGAATGGATCACCCAGTGCACCATCGATGAAGATTCCAAAATAGGTATTGTACAGGGTTTGAGTACCGCGATTGATCAATTCATAATTGTAGAAGGTCATGTTATTGATATCGTCATTCGTAGCAAAAGCAAAGGCTTGCGCGCGAATTTCCATGCCGATCGGATCACCCCCTGTTTCTGTGTGGATATTTCCTTTATCGTTCATGACCCACCACAGGTTGAAATCTCCGTACAGCGAAACACGTCGATCCACTTTACATTCCTTTTCATTGTTGAGATCATACCAGGGATAATCGCCATCTTCCCAGCGGTAATCGCCATCGCCGTTGCGGTCATAAAAAGGTGCTAAATAGTAATCCTGACCTTTGGTAACATCGCCGTGCGCGGGCCATGATTTGATGAAATCCGGGATTTTATAGTTTGGAAAATTGGTTGCTTGCGTATTCGTACCATTTGCCAGGTCGTTCACACCTGCCTGATACCAAGCATTGAATTCGCTCACTTTATCTTTGGAACTACTGAAATGTTCGTCGTATTTCAAACAGTCGCTCGGGTCGATATCTGCCGTTCCTTGAGCGAGTGGTCCGGTCCAGTAATCCTGTCCTTCCCGGTAGCGCAGCGCCGCCAATTTCAATTGACCATTGATATCCGTTCCTCCCAACCACAGCGCCGAAGTGAACAAGGCCATGATACCGGAATTCTTAGGAACCTCGTATTGTGCCAAATTCTGCCCCGGACGTTGCCACAAGTTACCGGCAGTATGGATCATAGCGCGTACATTGTTGTACTCCATGAACGTAGTTTTGTTTGGCGGAGCGCAGTTTGCACCTTTGGCTTGTGCCTTGATCACTGGTTTTTCTTTGCCTTGATACGGTTGAGCCATGCTGCCGAGAGCAAGCATGAGTAGAACAAACAGGAGGTAACTTTTTTGCATAAGATTCGCGAAATCAAACCGAAGATAGTGAAATCGGATGATTCGAGCAGTTATTTTTTCTTGCCACGCTTGTAAGCCTTTCCGGATACTTGCGCGCCGAATTTTGTCAATAATCCGAAGAGATCATTGAACTCTGCAAAGGACAAGTTTTCATAGGTATCGCCCACATCGTGGTAATGTCTATTCGGTCCCATGGTGTACATAAAAAATGCGGGCACCCCTTTTTCCGTAAAGAAATAATGATCCGAATTGGCAGCCGGTCCACGCGAGCCAACTTTTACCACATACTTGTTTGCAGTGTTGATCTGCTGGAGCAATTCAAACTGTTTGGGGAACAGGGTTGCGTTCACGATCGTCACACCGTCTTCACCACTTCCCATGATATCCGTGTTGAACAAGAATTGGATATTCTCCAGCGGAAAAATCGGATTTTCTGTGAAATACTTAGATCCGAGCAAACCAACCTCTTCTCCTGCAAAAGCGATGAAGGCCACATTCACATCTGTCGGATTCTCCTTGTAATAGCGCGCCAGTTCGATAAGCATAGCCACGCCAGATGCATTGTCGTTTCCACCCGGAAAATACGCTTCCTGTCCCATTCTACCCAAGTGGTCGTAATGCGCCGTGAACACCAAATATTTCTTGGATCGTTTCTTTGCAGGAACAAAGGCCAGAACGTTGCGTGCTGTATGTTGTTTCACCACCGATTCAATGGAATACGTGATGAAATTCGATTCACCCAGTTCAATGGCTGTGTATTGCACCTGAATGAACGGATTGTTGGTTTGCTCCTGATCCACGGACCAGGTAAACTTGTCGTTAACCACTTCGATCACCGGAAAAGTCGTCACCAATTCGCGGAGCATTTTTTTCAGTTGCTTCAGGGAATCGCCTTTCACTTGCCACGTAGAAAACAGCAAGGCCAGTTGTTGTTTGCTTCTACCGCCACCATCCATGTTGACTTGGGCGATCTTGTTTTTGAGTTTTTTGGGATCGAAAGCCTCTTCCAGGGTTACAACCGCCACTTTCAAGTTAGCGATCTCGCCGCCTTTACTTCCTGGATCTACGACAAATTCCGTTCCCGGAACAAGTTTTTTGCCATTGATCGAAACTTCCATTTTACCGGGAAAAGCCACCACCGGAAACTCAAAAGACTGGAAGAATCCGGAAGAAAAACTGGAGCATCCAACTACTTTGAACTGTTCCGCAATATAGTCAGCTGCGATGGCATCTCCGTTATTCACATAGCCGCGACCGTGAAATTCGGGAGAGCACAATTTCTCCACATGCACGCGTGCCTGATCTACCTGCGCTTGTAAGAACAGCGGCAGGAATCCGAAGAGCCAAAGAAGCTTACGCATATCTTCTTTCCACTTTTTGAATGAAATCTAGAGCGGTATTGCTGTTTTCATCCCAACCGAACTGGTAAGCGAACCCGCTGGCCACAGCACGTGCATGTGCTTTATTCGGCTGTTGGTCCAATACCTGGATTGCATCGTTGTATGCATCCGCATTGCCATCAAACAATTCCTGAATGATCTGCAAACGTTCGTTGAAACCAAAAGCACCGTGTAACGAAGCCAAGGGAACATTTAGCAAACGCGCAGCCAACGAATTGTCATCCACCACCAAACGCGCATAGATCGGGTGTTGTCCATGTGCATTTGACAAAGCATCCTCAGTAGAAGGAGCCGCCATAGGTGTTGCGTGGATCGGGCTTACTTCCTGTTCAAAGAAGGGCGTTTCTTCCGGAGCGGGAGCGTGATCTGAAACGTTAAACTCCGTATTTTCTTGTTCAAAGGTCGCAAGCGGCAAATCCGGGGTAACCGGTTCTTCCGTTTCCATTTCGATCTCCGATTCATTGTCTTCCAGGGAGAAGAGGTCAAAGCTCATGTCGTCGTCTTCCGTTGCCCCCTCCGGAGTTGGTGTTTCCACTACGGGTGCCGAGAAGGATTCGGAAGTAGCCGTAGCCTGGACCGTTGCTGCTGCAGGCGTGTGTGCCTCAGCCATTTCGAAAGGTTGCTGATACACTTTGGCTTCATAGGCTTTGTATTTCAAAATGATCGCACGCTCATTCAACTGCGATGCAGCCGCTGCAAAGGTTTCCAATTCGCCCAAAGTTGCGGTTCCGGCTTTGATCTTTTGCAACAAAGCTACCATTTCGTCGATCAATGATTGCATATCCATATGCTCCAGTATTTCTTAGTTTACTTTTCAACAATTCTACCAAATTGTGCACCAACAACGGCGTCAAATCAGCTAAATTCGACACCTTTGTGCAGGTACGCCCATGGCAATTACAGGTATAAAATTAACGAATCAGGCAGCCGTCAAATAACGACCCGTAAATAGTTGTTTAACGCGCATTGTTGATAACCTTGAACAGCATGTTTTTAGAACAATTTCCAGGAGAGGGAAGACAAAATGGATGGATCGAAGTCATTTGCGGCTCGATGTTTTCTGGAAAAACGGAAGAATTGATCCGTCGTTTAAAGCGCGTGGAATTCGCCCAGCAAAAACTCTTGTTGTTCAAGCCTGCTATTGATAACCGCTACCACGACGAACACGTGGTCAGTCATAAGGGTTCCTCCTTTGAGGCGATCCCGGTTCAATCGTCGAAAGACATCTTAGAAAAATGGTCGGATGAACGCATCGTTGCCATTGATGAAGCGCAATTCTTCGATCATGACCTGGTATCCGTATGCAACGAATTGGCAAAAAACGGAGTGCGTGTGATACTTGCGGGCCTTGACATGGACTATTTGGGCAAGCCATTCGGACCGATGCCGGAATTGTTGTGTGCGGCAGAATATGTCACGAAAGTGCATGCCATTTGCGTTTCTTGTGGTAACTTAGCACAGTACTCACACCGCACGATCAAAACAGACGGTCAGGTATTGGTGGGCGCTGTTGAAACCTACCAACCCCTCTGTCGGGCGTGCTATAATAAGTTGGCGCATTGAAACTCGATTATTCGGTTGATTTTTGTTCTGGCATTTTCGGTGAACCGGAAGTTCAGGCTTGTCACGACTCCATTATTCGCGTCAGCACGGATACCCGCAAAATCGACTCGGGCGCCAATACCTTGTTCTTTGCCTTGCATTCACCGAATCGCAGTGGTGCAGATTTTTTGGATCAGGCTTATACGCTGGGTGTACGCTTGTTCGTACTCGGTGAAAATGATCCGACATTTCAAAGATCGGACGTTACGATTTGGCGTGTAGCTGACCCCCTGTTTTCCCTGCAAGAACTGGCGAAGGCGCACCGCCAGCAGTTTCATTATCCGGTAGTGATCATTACCGGAAGTTTGGGGAAAACTACGTTTAAGGAATGGGCTTTTCATTGTCTTTCACCGTATTTCAAGATCGTTCGCAGTCCGAAAAGTTTCAATTCGCAATTAGGAGTTGCCCTATCCTTGTTAGAACTACACGACGATGCCCAAATGGCGTTGATCGAAGCGGGCATATCCGAGGCTGGTGAAATGGCGCGACTGGAGGAGATTATTGCCCCCACGATTGGTGTCTTCACCCATTTTGGAAAGTCGCACCGGGAACATTTTCAGGATGCTGAACACCATTTATCCGAGAAATTACGTGCGTTTGTACACTGCCAGCGTACCTTTGTTTCGGCGGCTACATTTCCGGAAACGTTCGAATTACCGGAAACTTTTCAGGTAGCGCCCGCGGGAAAGGGAGATGGCTTGTCGCATTTGAAAGCATTGTTGCGCGTCTTTTTGCGCTTTTTTCAGTTGACCGAAGAGCAGATAGCCAGCGGTTTGTCGACATTACCTATGCTCGCCATGCGCATGGAAATCCTGGAAGGAAGGCAGCACAACTTGATCATTAACGATACATATAACTTAGATCCGGAGGCTTTGAGCGAAGCCTTGCATTTGCAGCGTTCCCTTGCCGGAAAAGACCACAAACGGATCGTCATTTTAGGTATTTCTTCTAAACGCAGCAGCGAAAAACCGGTGTTGGAAGCCATTGTTCAGCAATCACAGCCCGACCAACTATTGTTTTTGGAGGACCACCAAGAGATTCCGTGGGATTCTTTTTCACATGCAGTAATCCTTGTGAAAGCTCACCGCGACTGTCAGCTTGAATTTCAGATCAAAAAAGGGAAACTGCTTCGCCATCAAACGCGGGTGGAGGTAAATTTGAGTGCGATTGAACACAACATTCGTTTTTTCAAACACCATTTGCGTTCCGGTGTCAAGATGCTTTGCATGGTCAAGGCAGATGCGTACGGAGCAGGAGCCGATCGCGTAGCATCCTTTTTAGAACAGTGCGGTGTGGATGCTTTCGGTGTTGCCTTTGCCGATGAGGGCGCGTCATTGCGCAAACACGGGATCCAACTTCCGATCGTGGTGATGAATCCCGACCCGGAGCACCTGGATCTGTTGATCGAAAACAAGCTGCAACCCGCTGTGTATTCCTTCGAGCAGATGGATGAACTCATTCGCGCACTGATCGATCGGGGTGTGAGTGGATTTCCGATCCATTTGAAATTCGACACCGGTATGCACCGACTTGGTTTTGCACCTAGCGACGTGGCTGCCGTATGGGGCATTTTGCAAGCACAACCGGAATTGAAAGTTGTCGGGATCTATTCCCATTTGGCGGATGCCGATAATGCCGAACACGCCACATTCACCCTGAACCAAATAAGCACCTTTGAAACGATCGTTGCCTATTTTCGGAAACGCACCAGCGAACCATTTGTCGCACATTTACTGAATTCGGAGGGAGCATTGCGTTACCAAGCGCATTCGTTCGACATGGTCCGACTTGGCATTTCGATGTACGGTTATACCGATAATGAGCAACTGAAGCCGGAATTGCGAAAAGCGATCTCATGGTATTCCACCGTTTCACAGATCAAAGTTGTGCAACATGGCGAATACATCGGATATGGATGCAGCTTTCAGGTTGAAAAACCGATGCGTATTGCGATTATTCCGGTAGGCTATGCAGATGGATATCGCAGAAAACTCAGCAATGGGATAGGAAGCGTATGGATCAAGGGAATGCCATGCCAGGTTGTTGGTCGCGTGTGCATGGACATGATCATGGTGGAAGTCCCGGAACAAGTGAGCGTAGGAGACAAGGTTGAATTGATCGGAGAGCATATTTCCATGGAACAATTTTCACACTGGTTGGAAACCATTCCGTATGAAGTCATGACTGCACTTTCAAAGCGTATGGCACGTACCTATGTTGTGGAATAAAATTCATTTTTAAAATCATGAAACAATCCGCCCCCTTTTCGGGCTATCAGATCGGTTTAACCAGCATCATTGCCTTGATCCAATTTTCCGTTGTGGTAGATTTCATGGTGCTTTCGCCTTTAGGAACCTTTGTCATGGAAGACCTGAGTCTTCAACCCAATCAATTTTCGTTGGTGGTATCCGGCTATGCGTTCAGTGCGTTCGTGTCGGCTATT
The DNA here is from genome assembly GCA_964427665.1 of uncultured Fluviicola sp. Classification (GTDB taxonomy): domain Bacteria; phylum Bacteroidota; class Bacteroidia; order Flavobacteriales_D; family Crocinitomicaceae; genus Fluviicola. The sequence goes on from CAYRVL010000033.1 coordinate 13,928, forward strand.
GCCACTGCCGGTTTTGCAGATCGCTTCGACCGCAAAAAAATGTTGGTTTTCTTTTTCTCGGGATTCATTCTGGGAACCTTATTCTGTGCGCTTTCCACTTCCTACTGGACCTTGCTCCTGGCTCGCGTGATTACGGGACTATTCGGCGGCGTGATCAGTTCGATCAGTTACGCGATCATTACCGATCTGTTTGCGGTGAATCAGCGTGGACGTGTGATGGGATTTGTGCAGATGGCCTTTGGGATCAGTCAGATCGTCGGCATTCCGCTCGGACTATATTTGACGCAATTAGTCGATTGGCATTTGCCCTTTTACGTGATTGTGGGTTTTGCGCTGTGTTTATTGGTGACGATATTAGTGGTCATGAAACCCGTGCGTGGGCATTTACAAGCTGCCACCGACCGACCGAAAGCCCTGGACCATTTCTTGCACATTTTCAAGACGAAACGCTATTTAAATGGATTTCTAGCGACGGCTTTACTAACAACAGGCGGCTACATGCTGATGCCATTTGGCAGTGATTTTGCGGTTCAAAATTTAAAACTGACACCAGAACAATTGCCCTTACTATACATGGCCACCGGAATCTTTACGTTCATGACCGGCCCTTTGGCGGGCATCCTATCCGACAAATTTGGCAGGTTTTCTTTGTTCATAAGTGGGACCATAATTTCCATGATCATCGTATTGACCTATACCCGATTGGGAGCAAGCGATCTGTGGTTAGTTATTGTCCTGAATATAGTCCTATTCGTAGGGATCACCTTCCGGATCGTACCTGCTCAGACGATGATGACTCAGATTCCAGCTGCGGAAGATCGCGGAGCATTCATGAGCATCAATTCAGCAGTTCAGCAACTATCTGGTGGAATAGCCTCCACGATTGCCGGCATGATCGTGTATAAATCTGCGGATGGCAGTATTCAAAACTATCCGGTACTTGGTATGGTGGTTGCGGTGACGATGATCATTGCCATGCTGTTGATGGGTAGAGTTCACCGGATGTTGCAGCGAACGAACACCTAAATCGTTTTAAATTTCATTTATTTTCAATCCTTGTTAATCGTTCGTGATGGATTATTATGATGGGAATTTTTGGCACGGTACGTAACAGGTAAAATTGCCTTTTTACAAAATCGAGATCAAACAGGGGTCAAAAAAAAACTCCGAACAATCGTCCGGAGTCTTTCTATATGGTATTAAATCCTTTTTATCCTTTCAACGCTTCTGCACCACCAACGATCTCCAAGATCTCGTTTGTAATGGCCGCTTGACGCGCTTTGTTGTAAGTTAATTTCAAGTTACGTTGCAACTCAGAAGCATTATCGGTCGCTTTATGCATGGCAGTCATACGCGCTCCGTGTTCCGCAGCATGAGAATCTAAAACCGCTTTGTACACCTGTACTTTCAACGATTTCGGGATCAAATCCACAACGATCTCTTCTTTCGAAGGTTCGAAAATATAATCACCAACGCTTGCAGAATCGTTCACAGTTGCTTCGATTGGCAACAATTGTTCAGCCTTAACCAACTGCGTTGCCGCGTTCACAAAACTGTTGTAAACGATCACCACTTTGTCGAAAGACTTATTCAAGAAATTGTCCATTGCATATTGTGCTACAGCAGCAACATTATCGAAAGACAAATCAGCGAAGATATCCTCAACAATTGCAGTTCCCGTGGTATTCAAATAAAAGTCAGAACGCTTAAATGCATCTTTTGCTTTTTTACCCAAACACAACAACTGAACGTTTGAACCAGCGAAATCTTCCATGATCAATTGATTCGTACGCTTGATCACGTTGTTGTTGAAACCACCACACAATCCACGATTGGATGTAATGGCGATCACCAACACTTTCTCTACTGGACGCTGTGCAGCAAGCGCGTTTTCCGAGATATCCAATGAAGCACTTAAGTTCCCCAAGATCTCCTGCAATTTCTCCGCATAGGGACGCATTTGTGTAATTGCATCTTGCGCACGCTTCAATTTCGCAGCAGACACCATCTTCATTGCTGAAGTGATCTGCATGGTAGAACCTACAGAAGTGATTCGATTGCGTATTTCCTTTAAACTTGGCATAACTTTAATTATGACTTATCAATGTCACAATTATCAAGAAGACTCAGCGACTTGATAATTGATCATTGATAATTTATTCATTCATAATTCTATTAATATTTCGCAGCGATCTCTTTCGCAACTTTTCCTAACACGTCTGTGTCTGC
>CAYRVL010000033.1:16256-26282 GCA_964427665.1 uncultured Fluviicola sp.
ATTAATATTTCGCAGCGATCTCTTTCGCAACTTTTCCTAACACGTCTGTGTCTGCATCTTCGTATTTACCAGCCTTCAAGCGAGTCAATACATCTTTGTGCTTCGCCTCCAAGAAATCCAAATATTCTTTCTCGAATTCTTTCACACGATTCACAGGAACGTTTTGCATCAATCCTTTTGTACCTACGTAGATGATCGCAATTTGCTTCTCAACCGGGTAAGGATCTCCTTCGCGTTGTTTCAAGATCTCCAAGTTACGAGCTCCTTTGTCCAAAACAGACTTCGTAGCCGCATCCAAATCAGAACCGAACTTCGCGAACGCTTCCAACTCACGGTACTGAGCCTGATCCAATTTTAAAGTACCAGCAACTTTCTTCATCGATTTGATCTGCGCGTTACCTCCTACACGAGATACAGAGATACCTACGTTGATCGCCGGACGAATACCTGCGTTGAACAAGTCACCTTCCAAGAAGATCTGACCGTCTGTAATCGAGATCACGTTAGTTGGGATATACGCAGAAACGTCACCCGCTTGTGTTTCAATGATCGGTAAAGCTGTCAAAGAACCTCCACCTTTCACGATTCCTTTCAAAGACTCCGGAAGGTCGTTCATTTTTGCAGCGATCGCGTCATCGTTGATGATTTTCGCAGCACGCTCCAACAAACGGGAGTGCAAGTAGAACACGTCACCCGGGTACGCCTCGCGACCTGGAGGACGACGCAACAACAAAGACACCTCGCGGTAAGCTACCGCTTGCTTAGACAAATCATCAAATACGATCAAAGCCGGACGTCCTGAATCACGGAAGTACTCACCGATCGCAGCACCAGTCATTGGCGCGTAGAACTGCATTGGAGCAGGATCAGAAGCATTTGCAGCAACGATCACTGTGTAGGCCATTGCACCCGCATCTTCCAATTTCTTCACGATTCCAGCCACCGTAGAACCTTTCTGACCTACAGCAACGTAGATACAGAATACAGGCTCACCGCGATCATAGAATTCTTTTTGGTTGATGATCGTATCGATCGCAACCGTCGTTTTTCCGGTTTGACGGTCACCAATGATCAACTCACGTTGTCCACGACCGATTGGAATCATCGCGTCTACCGCTTTGATACCTGTTTGCAAAGGCTCAGTTACCGGCTGACGGAAGATTACACCCGGAGCTTTACGCTCGATCGGCATCTCGTACAATTCGCCAGAGATTGGTCCTTTACCATCAATTGGGTTACCAATTGTATCTACAACACGTCCAACAACACCGTCACCTACTTTCACAGATGCAATGCGGCTCAAACGTTTTACTGTATCTCCTTCTTTAACACTTGAAGAGCGTCCAAGCAATACGACCCCTACGTTGTCTTCTTCCAAGTTCAATGCAATTCCTTGCAATCCCCCGTCGAATTCAACTAATTCACCGTACTGAACACCTTTCAATCCGTACACACGTGCAATACCGTCACCGATCTGCAATACTGTACCTACTTCCTGCAATTCAGCTTCCGAACGGAACCCTGATAATTGCTCTCTTAAAATCGCAGAAACTTCTGCTGGTTTAACATCTGCCATGTTCTTCTTGTTTTAAAAGAGTTTCCTCCTCTATCTTGTTAAACGTTGTTTCAATTGACCTAATTGCGATGCCACTGACGCATCGATCTGGAAGTCACCCATACGAACAATAAAACCACCGATAAGTGATTCATCGATCTCTTCTGATACTTCCAATTTTCCTTCTACATGCTTTTGCACGCGTTCCAACAATGCTTTCTTCACACCTGCATCCAACGGTTTTGCACTGATCACAGTGATCGGCAAAATTCCCTGGTGCGCCTTCAACAATGCAGTAAAGGCATCAGCGATCTGAACCAACAAAGACTCACGTCCATTGCGTGTGATCAATTCCACGAACGAAGCCGTTAGCGTATTGAATTGATCGAATACCGCACGCAAAACAGCGATCTTCTTGTCAGCTTTTACAATTGGACTTTCCAACATGATCACCAAGTCGCGATTCTCAGCGCACACTTGCGACATCTGTTGCATGTCACCTGCAATTGCATCCAACACATTTTGCTCAATGGCTAATTCCAAGAGCGCTTGTGCGTAACGGGTTGCAACTTTTGAACTTTTCATCGTGCTTCTTAGTTCATGTTAATATCTCCGGCCAATTTCTCAGCCAATGCTTTTTGCTTCTCATCAGATGCCAATTCACCACGAATGATCTTCTCAGCGATCTCCAAAGACAATGCAGCCACATGCGTTTTCAATTCCGCGATCGCGGCAGCTTTTTCAGCAGCCAATGCAGCACGAGTAGAAGCAGCAATTTTTTCCGCTTCCGTCTTCGCAACTGATTTCGCATCTTCGATCATTTGCGTAGCAGTAACTTTCGCATCCTTCACGATCGCATCGCGTTCAGCACGAGCTTCAGCCAACAACTGTTCGTTCTGAGCTTGCAACGCAGTCATTTCAGCTTTTGTTTTTTCAGCCAACTCCAATGCGTCTGTGATCTTTTGAGCACGTGCATTCACTGATGTCAAAATTGGCTTCCAAATGAACTTCGTTAACACGAACAACAACAACAAGAAAACCAATCCTGTCCAAAATATTAAGCCTAAATCCGGTGTAATTAAACCCATTGTTCTTTTATTTAGTGTAAATCTTTCCGTTTAAAAAAAGAGCTTGTCGCAACCAACCGTTGCAACAAGCGTCTTCAATTACTTCGCGTTTCCTAGTAGACCAACTACTACACCGAAAAGGGCAACCCCTTCGATCAACGCCGCAGCGATAATCATCGCTGTTTGAATTTTTCCAGAAGCTTCAGGCTGACGAGCGATAGCGTCCATTGCTGAACCACCAATTCGACCAATACCTAATCCTGCGCCTAATACTGCAAGACCTGCTCCGATTGCTGCGATACTTCCGTACATCTGTATATGTATTAAAAAATTACTAATTAATGGTGCGCTTCTTCCACTGCAGCTCCGATGAACAATGCTGAAAGCATCGTAAACAAGAACGCTTGCAAGAACGCTACTAACAACTCCAAGGTAGAGATGAACAAGGCCATCGGCACTGACAAACCTCCCCAAGCTGCGTTTTCGTTAATGAAAATGATTGAGATCAAAGCCAAAATAATGATGTGTCCCGCTGTAATGTTCGCAAACAAACGAACCATCAATGCAAAAGGCTTTGTGAAGATCCCCACGATCTCAATAGGAACCAAGATAAATAATACCGGCCACGGAACTCCCGGCATAGCAAAAATGTGTCCCCAGTAATTCTTGTTCCCAGAGAACAAGGTAACCAACAAGGTACATACTGCCAAGAACAAAGTCACCGAGATATTCCCCGTCAAGTTTGCTCCACCCGGAATGATCGGAACCAATCCCAACAAGTTATTGATAAAAATGAAGAAGAAGATCGTCAACAAATAAGGAACGTATTTCTTGTATTTGTGGTGATCGATATTTTCTTTCGCGATATTGTCCTGAACCATCAAGATCAACACCTCCAAATATTTCGCTAAACCACGCGGGGCAACTGAACCGTTCTTTTTGTAAAAACGCGCTACACTAGACATGATCAGAATAATGAAGATCGCCCCAAAGAACAAGGCCAATACGTTTTTCGTGATCGAGAAATCCAAAGGTGAAGTTGCGCCGTGTACGTGACCATCTTCAAACTCCAACCCATTTGGACCCATTTTGTAGATCTCTTCATGGAACATGGCGTAACCGGCAGCCGGACCAACACCAGCAATGTATTCTACCTCTTCATTGGTCTTTTTATCGATCGCCTTTTTGTGCTCTCCATGATAAAAATGTGAAGAAGAAAACGTCTTCAACCCGCCATCCATCAAGATAATTGGCAAATAAATAGAAACAGAATTGTGATGTCCACCCCACAAGTGCCACTCGTGCGCATCCGAGATGTGATGCATGATCATCTCACCCACATTGAACTCTGACTTCTTTTCTTCGTGTTCTGAAGCAAAAGCAGGAGTCAAAACCAGGATCGCAGTTAGTACTGTAAAAAAACGTTTTGCACTGAAAATTAGAGACATCGCTTTGTAATCTTTAGATAAACACCCAAATTTTGGCGCAAAGGTAGTTAATCTTTCACAAACACAAACAAAAAAAACAGGTGAATGCGGATTTGAGTAAGGAAATAGCCGATTTTAACAATCCCCGGGTTCGTTGTGATTTCTCAAAATCTTGGGACTAAGCGGATTTTCGCGCTTTCAAGATCAAAGCAGTTGCCTGCACAACCAGCAAGAGAACGAACAAGATCAGAAAGTCCCAGACAAAATCGCGGAAGTAAGGCGCAAATTTGTAGCGTACCAGCAACAGATAGAAAAGCGCAAGGATCATTTGCACAGAGGTTCCCAAAATGAAGCGCTGAACACGCGCATCCGGTGCTTTATCTTTACCGGAATGGATCAAGCTGGTACTCAGCAAAAAGATCACCCCATTTCCGGCTAATGCCAACAGATCGTCCGTCAACAAGGGATAACCATTGAACAGGATCAAGCCGATGGCAAACACTGCTCCGGTTGTAAAAACTTGTAGTAAACCTGTGATCATTTGTCGTTGTTTGACATTTTAATAACTTCTTTGATAACGATAAACATGGATCCGGCCACACCAAAAAGCGTTAATCCGAGCGTCCAGGCATTTCCACCGGCATTGTATTTTCCATCCAGAAACACCCCCAGCCACGCAAAGAATCCGATGATCCCGCCCATCTGCAAAGCAAGCCCCGAGAAGCGCACGTATTGATTGATCTGTTTCTTCTGCTTTTCTTCCATGATCAATAGTTCTCATCGAAGAACAATTCGTAATCCGCTAATTTCTGCGTTTCAAACAGTTTTTTCAGGTTGTCTTGAGAAATGTACATGATCTTCATTTTCTGCATGTCCATCAAATGCTTCTTGGTACGCTTGTAAGTACTGAGGTAGGAAGCCGCTTCATTTTCCGAAGGGAATTCTTTCACCAATACAATATTGGTCTTTTCCCCAAAGATCTTGGAGGAAGTCTGCAATCGCTCGCGTCCAAAAAACTCTTTGTTGAAATCAACTACTCGCGTTTTAGCTACGCCCACGTTTACTTTTTCATCCAGGAAAATGATCACCTGCATCGGTTCGTCCTTTTTGTAGACAAAAATGCCTTCTTTTTTGAACTCAACCGGCTCGTTCTTGCTGTACCCTCCTTCGATGATGCGTTTCATTTCGTTTGCCGCCTCCGCTTCCGGCGTTCCGGGATATTGCGCCATCAACTCTTCCAGGGTAGGCAGCAAGGTTTTCTTGTCCTCGTTGATCTTTGCCTGCGCGCGTGCTTTCAACAGGTAGTATTTCGGACGGAAGGGATTATCCTTTTGCTCTGTAATGACGGTGTTCGCTTTGGTGATCACCGGATAATACAAGCCACGCTCGTAGCGTTGCAAATCAGTTAAGTATTCTTGTTCCGTTTGTTTGAGCAGTTCGCGTTTTTTGATGAAGTAATCCGGATCACGAATAAATCCGGCATAATCGGATGTTGGATAATTGACCAAAATAAAATCTTTCTGTGCCTGTGCTTTTGGATCCGACGCCGGGTACATGCGGTATATCTGGTACGAAGCCAGCAGTTTATACTCGCTTTCGAAAGGCTTTTCGATGATCGTTACAAACTGTTTTTCAGCCAATTCTTGTTCTTTCAATTGATCGAAATACAATTTCCCGGCGTTGTAGTACGCCTCCATCATGCGTTCTTGCGACGCTTTTAACAAGGAATCAGATGTGGGCAATTTCGCCAGCAACATTTCCGCTGTCAGCGAATCTTTCGGAACTTCGGCATTCCCTTTTACGGGCATGGAATCCGTTTCTTCGCCATTGAACGCCGCGAACACGATCTTTTCGGAGCGTCTCCAATTATCTTCATTCGTGCGCTGTCCCCATTGGCGTTTGAACTCCTCGAATCCTTCCTGTTTGGCACGTTCGTTATTCCAATACCATTTAGAACCTCCACCGGCAGCAGGAGTGCTTTGTTGCGCTTTTTGAAGGGCAGCCAATTTCTCTGCTTCCTGACGTTTACGACGCTCCTCATCGTCCTTCATTTGTTTCAATACTTTTTCTGCAAATGCAAGTCGCTCCCCTTCGTCCATACCGGCAATGCGCTGCACACTGTCCTCGTATTGAGCGGTTTCAATAGCCAGAACGAGATCTTCCAATTTACGCGCTTTATTTTTTACGCCAATAAAATTTGGATAATCCTCCGGAACCACTGTCGCGCAGGAATCGTAATACTTTTGGGCTTTTACGTATGATTTTTTGGAAAAATAGATATCACCCAATTCCTCATAAGCCATTCCTTTCTGCCGGGCATTGGAGGTAGAATAAAACGCAGCTTTCGTGTAATATTCCATGGCTTTCTGTTCGTTCCCTTCGCCTTGTTCCATTTGCGCTAAGGTGAAATAGATCTGATCCTTGAACTCGGCATTCTTGGCATCGCGCAGCAAGTGATTCAATTCTTTTTTCACCTTCTCCCCGCCCGCATTCAATGCTTTTTTCAAGCGTGCATTGAAATTCATTTCGAAAGGTGCGTTGTACTTCAACACCTTTTCATAATGCATAGATGCCTCCGCGCGTTTGGCATTTTTTTCAAGCAACTGACCTAAAACAAAATGCAAACGGGCTTTATCTGCACTTTTCTTGGCATATTTCAGCGCTTCTTCCAGTGCAAGGATCATGTTTGTTTCATCCTTTTTTGCCTCAGCAAACAGTGCTTTCGTTACAGCAAATTCGTACAGTAGCTTTTTTGGAAAAGGAGCCGCTTCTTTTTCTTTTGCTTTGCTTTTGGATTTCTTTTTGGACTTTGAAGCCGATTTTTTGGACTTTTTTTCGCCTGCTCCATCCCCCGTCACCTCATCGGCTGCTTTTTGCAGATTAGCAATGGCAAAACCGGCATCTGTCAAACGATTTTCTTCGATATACACGCGCGCCATCCACATTTCTGCCACGTAAGCCGACTTATCGCTATTGAAAAAGCGTTTGGTATATTCGAAATTCTTCAGGGCAGTAGTATAATCTCGGCGGTAGTAATTCGCAACACCGATCGTGATCCAGTTCTCATCGATCCATTTGTTGTGTTCCTCCCGTTTCTGCGAGGGCTTGTCCATGGACGGCATGGCGTGTCGTTGAATGACCTTTGTACACTTCGCAATGGCTGTATCAATGGGTGCGTACATAGATTTGACTTCTTCTTCGGTAGGAAGCGGACGTAAGTCGAGCACCGAATAGTAATCTTCTTTCAAGGCGCTTCGGTAACCGGAAATCGCTTGATTTAACAGGTCGTTCGCATTAAAATAACCGTTGTAATGTGCGGTGGTACTGTGGTAGGATCTGGACAAAAACGTATTGCGCTCCGTGGAACACGCAGTTATAAACAAGACGATGAGCCCTGCAGAGATCCATACATGCCAGTTTTTCATGTCAGGAATAGAATTTTAGCTTAAAGTAAAACTAATTAGCTGCAAATATATTGTTTAAGTCGCACAAAATGTTGGTCCATGCCAAGTAGCACCGAAAATCTCCTATCTTTACGGGTATGTGTTACAGCATTTCGAACACTTCGCAATTACAGGCTTTCAAGGAGCGCTACAAACGTGAAATGGAGCGAAAAAACGCCTATCAACCCACGTTCTTCGCATCCGGATTTGACTTTCCCCGGTGGCCTGTGGTGACACAAAAACCGCAATTTGAATGGATGCAATGGGGATTGTTGCCGCACTGGCTGAAATTGGACCACAGTTCTGATTTTGCAACGCACACCTTGAACGCCCGTGTAGAAAGCTTGCACGAAAAACCAAGTTTCAAGCATTTAGTAGGTCAACAACCCTGTTTGATCCCGGTCACATCCTTTTACGAATACCAAACGGTGGGCAAAGAGAAAATTCCTTACCGCATTTTCGCGAAGGACATGCCCGTATTCTCGATTGCCGGTTTGTGGGATACGTGGACACATCCGTTGACAGGAGCTTCGACCACCAGTTTCACCTTGATCACCACCGAAGCCAATCCGCTCATGGCCGAAATTCACAACAGCCAAAAACGCATGCCGTTGCTTGTAGATCCAAGTCAAGAAAAGACGTGGTTAGAAACTGGAGACCCGCAGGTGATCTCGGCGATTTCCAATGACTTTTTAGCTGCAACGCGCGTGAACAAGCGAAGCATGGGCAAGAACAGTCCTGATATTCTGTTGCCTTATGTCCCGGAAACACCGGCACAGGGACGTTTATTTTAAGACTCGTACTATTCTCCGCGTTTTTTGATGTCGCGGTTATTAATGAACACCCAGCGCAAGGAGGCATAGAAGGTATTCCATTTGGCCATTTGGTCGTTCCGAGAAAGCAAGTTGCAGCCCAATTGAAAATGCGCTTGTAAGATCTTATATCCGATATTTGGGGAGATCCCAACGCGGTGATGATCGAAATCCGTTTGCCAGACCAGGCGGGCGCCATAGGTGAGGTCTACGCGACTCGTTTTGAACCAGAAACCAGCTTGCATGCCGGCCATGGATCGTTTGAAGTTGTAATCAAACTGCGTATTGACCGCCCAGGTATTTGGTTTGACTAGCTTTAGTTGCTTGACTTGTCGTTCCAACCCAAAATGGATATTCATGTACGAACCCTGTTCCAAACCAAGGAAAGGTCCGTATTTCACCATGACGAGTTTACTTTCCGGCATTTCGAGTCCTTTCCATTGTCCGAGGCACAGCAAGGGAGCGAGGCAAGCGAGGAGGAAAATATTAATTCTTTTGGCCATATTTCTCATGAATTTCCAGAATGGTTTTTGCATCTTGCGCATCTATTCCAAGGCTATCAGCGACCTCTTTGGCTCTTAAGATCTGTTGCACAGATAAACCAGTACTATCCTTTTCTTCCTTCAACGCATTTCCTAAGAAAATGGTACTATTTGCCAATCCGGGAACCGTTTTAGTTGAAAGGTCTTTTACGGGATGATAGAGTAAACTTTTGTTCTTCGTCTCCTCCGGAAAGAACTGTCCTTTTTCGTCATAAGACTCGAGAAGCACAAGTATAACACTTAAGATATACAGCATTTTTATTGCCGAAAAGAAGATTCCGGCGGCTTTATTCAGCGGGTTCAATTGTACCACCTTGATCATTTTCTCCACGGCTTTCCCTCCAAAGAAGATCATCGCTCCCACAGCTAAGAACGTCAGAGTAAAGGAAACAACCGGAATGTACGGAGAATCCCAACCGGCGCTTTCCTTTAACCATTTAGCCACCATATCGGAAAAGTGGATTCCGGCATAAATCCCCACAAATAAGGCAAGCAAGGTGAACAGTTCGATCACAAATCCATGTTTAAACCCTTTGTAGGCTGCATAAAGGATTGGAACGACAATGATAATATCCAAAAAGTTCATGGTGGAAAATTACCTGATAGTAGGATTTGATTCCAATCATTCATAAATAAGTATCAACAGCAACCTATTGATAGCAAAATAAAAAAGCAGCCCAAGCTGCTTTCTCCTATTAGATTTTCTGGGCAATCTTTACGCAATATTCGTAAACACTTGCTGGATATCGTCGTCGTCTTCGATTTTGTCCAACATTTTTTCAATGTCGACTAATTGTTCTTCTGTAAATTCCACCGGACTGGTCGGGATGCGCTGCAAACTGGACTTCGCCACCTCCAAGCCTTTATCTTCGATCGCCTTTGCTAACGTTCCAAAAGAAGTGTAATCTCCGTAAACGAAGATGCGGTCTTCGGTCACATCAATCTCCTCGCAGCCGGCATCGATCAATTCCAATTCCAATTCCTCCGGATCTAATCCTTCCGCTTTCACGATCTCAAAAACGGATTTGCGGGAAAACATGAATTCCAAAGATCCATTCGGCACTACACCACCACCCGCTTTATTGAAATAGGACTTGACATTCGCCACAGTACGTGTTGGGTTGTCTGTAGCACACTCCACATAAACCAAAACACCGTGAGGACCTTTTCCTTCGTAATC
>CAYRVL010000034.1:0-25883 GCA_964427665.1 uncultured Fluviicola sp.
CTTTGCTAAGTTCGAATAATGAATAGTTGCAACATTTCACATTTGAAACGTCGCTACGTTCCAACTTTCAATTGTTGTAAGGTTGTTATTTTGCATCATTCAAACACTGCTCCTTTGCAAACACCGCCCCATTTCCTCAAATTCTCCTATCTTTACCCGCAATTTTCTGTTCCTATGTCAGTTGAAACATTTATCAAAGAAAAGATCGAAGAGATCACATTCACCAAAGTATCGGACGACGATCTATTGTGGACCAACAAGATCCTGGATTCCATTACCATCATCGAACTGGTAGTTGAACTGGAAAGTGAATATGGAATCAAAATTCCGATGAGCGACGTGGTACTGGAAAACTTCGAACAAGTAAGCCTGATAGCGAACTACATCGAACGCAATAAATAGTGCGATTTCTAACTCAACATATCATTCCACTCCTAATCGCTTGTGTGGTCGGCTATGCCGTTCTCGAACTTACTGTAAACAGCAAAAAGCAAGAAGCAAAGATCAACTTGCTGGCTGTTCGAGAAACCACTAAAAACTATTTCCCAAATCTGGGAACCAAACCACAAGAATTCGGAGCACTCACAAGTGCCTTGGACCATAAATCCGGTATAACCTTTTTGGGTTCCTCGGAACTGACTACGGATTCTCCCAATATCCCTTACCGATTTATCAACGAAAAAACTGCCTATTCACTGAAGGCTTTTGGACATGCCTACTACCAGAGTTTTGCGATCCACTGCCAACTGATGGCGTTTCGCGAACACCTCCGCGGAGCGAATATTTGCATCCTCGTCAGTCCCGGATGGTTTGAAGGGGAAGGAACGAACGTACAAGCCTTCCTGGAATATGTACGACCGGAAATGCTGGGAAATATCGCCTGGGATGAGCAAATCTCGCCTGTAGACAAATCCCGAATAGGTAATTATTTACAACGAAGACAAGATGAACTCGATGGCTGGAGTTCGGAAATGGAATACTTTCAATTGCTTGCCAACGATTATGCCTTTCTTAAAACGTACCGCCTAAACGCACTCCGGAAGCGAATTGCGATTCACCGCCTCGAAGTGGTGGGATCTCAACCACTTTGTAAACCTGTTAAAAGCACGCATAATTGGACCCAACTGGCACAAGAAAGCCAAGATCTTTTCCTTACTAATGCCAATAAGCAATATTTCATCGACTCAAAGATCTTTGAAAAGATTTCGAAAGGAAACCCAACGATAGAAACTATCCCATTCAATCCTACTGCAATCGGAGACAATCAAGAACTCGACGATTTTAAGGCTTTATTGAAATTCCTGAAACGAGAAGAGGTTCATGCCAGTTTTGTGATCCAGGGACTCAACCCATATGTCTACAGTAACTTGGAGTCTTTCGAGCCTTTTGTCAAAGCGATCAAAACGAATTGCAAACAACAGCAATTCCCCGTACTGGACCTCTTTGTCTCGACGAAAAAAAACTATCGCCCAGGCATGTTGAACGATTCCATGCACATGGGCGAATACGGTTGGGTACTAGTGAATCAATTCCTAATGAAAACCTACTATGAAAAATAGCTTTCTACGCAATCTTTTGATCTATTTGCTGTTAGTGCTGGGCTACATTTTCATTTATGTACTGGATGTGGAAAGCATGGTATACCCCCATCAACAGAATAAAGTAAAATCGAAGGTCAATTTCGTGTATCAACAATTCTAAACAATGGAACAATTCTACCTGCACGGTTCGTTGCCTTTCAGTGATACGCTCTTCTACCTCTTTATTGGAGCAACTGTGCTGTTGTCTTTTGTTTGGAAAGGGTTGGCTGGAGATAAACCTCATTTGTATCGCTATTGGCTTTTGTTGATCTCGTTGGTTTACTGTGCCTTTTTATTCACCAATCCACTTGGAATTGCACTATTTCTGATCTACGGTTACGGAGTTTATTATTTTCTAAGTCGACGAGCCCCTAAGTGGAATACACTCACAGTGATCCTGTATATTTTGCCCTTATTCCTGAACAAGCTGTTGCATATTGTTCCTGACTTTAAAACCGATGTGCGTACCGTGCTGCAGATCGCCGGAATATCTTACATGACCTTCAAAATGCTGCAGATCCATTTTGATGAACGTCAAAATGCACTCATTTCTTTCGATCGATTTTTTACCTTTTTGGCTTTCCCGCCAACCCTACTCATCGGACCAATCGACCGCTACAAGCGATTCAACGACGATTTAAATGCCGGTTTTTCGCGCGTGAATCAAGAAAATTTGGTTAGAGGGGTCAACTTTTTCATTCGCGGATTACTCTACAAATACATCCTCGCAACCGCAATTCAAACGCTGGTGATCGACCATTTGCCAAAACAGGATCCGATCTGGTTCCACGTCCTGAATATGTACGCCTATTTGATCTATCTCTTCTTCGATTTCGCCGGATATTCACTCCTTGCCATGGGCTTTGGAAATATGCTCGGTATCAACGTCCCGTATAATTTCGACAAACCCTTTTTGGCCGCGAATCCCAAAGAATTCTGGCAACGCTGGCATAAATCCTTGGGCGATTGGTTGAATGACTATTTCTTCAAACCAATTTTCAAGGATCTCACTACACGCAAGGTATTCACACCGATCCAACGACAAAGCATCGCCTTGTTTCTTACCTTCACATTGATGGGTTTCTGGAATGGTTTTGAATGGCATTTCATCGCCAGTGGTATGCTTTTCGGTCTCTATTCGGTCGTTCATAATTACTACCAGATCCAATGCAAGAAACAAAACAAGGATGTTATCTTTGGGATGCTGAACGAACGATGGGTACGTATCCTTTCAATCGTGTTTTTCTTCCATTTGGTGGCGATCTCGATTTATATTTTCAGCGGTAATTTGTTTTAAGCATGCGTTTTTCCTTTGAATCCAAACAATTTATAGAAACCGATATACAGGCTGAAAAACTTGCCGTGATCGGTGAAAATCGTGCGTTGAGCTGGAAAGCTTTTCAAGAGGAGGTGAACCAATTGGCAAACTTCCTCACAGAACATGGATGGAACAATTCATCGAAACCGATCTTGATATACGGACATAAAGAGGCCGAAATGATCGTTGCGATCTACACCTGTATGCAACTCGGAATTACGTACATCCCAACGGATGTGGTTTACCCCAAAAGCAGATTGGAACGCGTTGCAAGCATTGCAGAAGTAGGCTTGATACTCAATTGCAGTCAGGAAACCTTGCACTTGCCTGGAACTTCTGAACTTCATTTGGAAGAAACAACCTATTCCTGGCTCCAGAACAATGGCAAACCTGTTCAGTTGGAAACTCAGCAAGTTGATCCACTCGTGTACATCATTTTTACCTCCGGAAGCACCGGTGAACCTAAAGGTGTTCAGATCTCTCGCGAAGCAGTATTGTCTTTTTTGCGTTGGATGACGCAGGATTTTGGGTTTTCACAGCAAGATGTCTTCATCAATATTGCGCTGTTCAGTTTCGATCTGTCCGTGTACGAATTAATGACCTTTGGTGCCCTGGGCGCAACGATCTTATTGAATGGAAAAACAACGGTCGATCAACCGGAATATTTTTTAGCCCGCGTCGCGAAATACTCAGGAACGGTGTGGGTGTCTACACCATCCTTTGCCTTTTTGTTTTCCCGCGACGAAAACGCGATCATTGCGCATAACGTCCGTTATTTCCTGTTTTGTGGCGAAGTATTGCCGCATGCGCTGGCTGCTTCACTCAAAAAATATTTCCCAAACACGATTCTCTACAATACCTACGGTCCCACTGAAGCTACGGTAGCGACAACATTAGTCGAGATCACTCCGGAAATCCTTGCCAACTATCCATCTTTACCCGTTGGCTATTCCAAGCGCGAAAGTCAACTGGAATTTGATGGCGAAGAGATCGTGATCATCGGTCCAAATGTATCTGTAGGCTATCTGAACAGACCGGATCTGAATGCTGAAAAATTTGGTGTTCGCAACGGTCAGCGTGCCTTTAAAACCGGTGATTTGGGTTACCTGGAAAACGGCATGCTGTTCTGTAAAGGTAGAAATGACGATCAGGTGAAATTGCGCGGCTACCGCATAGAACTGAATGAGATCACCGCCAAAATTGATGCCATCACCTTTGTCGCGAAGTCGGAAACCATCGCCTTGAAACGCAATAACGAGGTGAAAAAAATCGTCAGTTTGGTGCAATTGAAAGAAACGGAAGATCGGGATTACAAGCAGGCGATTCTGAACGAATTGGCGACCAATTTACCCGATTACATGGTCCCGTCCGATATTAAGATCATTCCGGCGATTCCTTTAAATCAAAACGGAAAAGCAGACAAACAGCGACTGACGCAGATCTACTTGGGTCAGGAAAACCCATGATCGAAATTTGGCACTGCGATCTCAATACGCTTCCGGCAAACAAGCACGCAGAGTTACTGGCAAATTCTGAAAAACTTGATCCGCAAGCTGCGGCATGCTTTCCGGATAAAACAAAACAACTGCATCGCCTCGCCAATCGGCGCATGATTCAAAAAAAAACGGGGTGTGACCTCAAAGACCTGAAATTCACCCCGCACGGAAAACCTTTTCTTAAAGCCGGTCCGCATTTTAGCATTGCGCATGATGCCAACTGGGTCTTGGTTGCCTTCGCTGATCTGGATCTCGGAATCGATGTTCAAGCCATGGTACCACGCAACATATCTACCCTCGTAGCACGGTTTCATCCAGAAGAGCAAGAGTACTTGAACGCACTTTCTGAAAAGGAACAACTGCAAGCTTTCTACCGCATCTGGACACGCAAAGAATCCTTGCTAAAAGCCAGTGCTGTTGGAATGACCGTAGAATTGAATGCGTTTTCCGTACTCTCCGATCACATTTCCTTTCGTGGTATGGGCTGGACATTTGTGGACATCTCTCGTTTTGAGCAGATGGCCTGTTGCTTGTGTGTTCCCGAAGCGCAGGTTTCCCTAATCATTCAATTTGTATCTGCAAACCCGGAAATCTGATACCCCGAATGGTTTCCTGCAGCGGGAAGTCATCCCCTACTGCTTTTTCCACTATCTTTAAAGCCGATAAAAGGAACAGTTATGAAATTCAATACCTCAGTGGTGTTCGACCAGCAAGATTGCCTCGTTGTACTTGCAGGGAAAAAGACAGAAACACCCACCAACCTCGTGCCGGTAGTTGCCGACGAGTGGAATGCCTTTCTACAAGAAGAAGAAGACTTTCGCGGATTTAAATTAGCCGGAAAGCACTATTTCTTTGTGAAAGCTCAAAAATCAGATGAAGCTTACCGCATTATCGGATTTAACGTGCGCTCAGCTCTTGGTAAAGCCGCGAAATCCGTGTGTATAGCCGGTGGAAAAACAAATGCTTTATTGGTGGCAGAAGGCTTGGCTTTGTCGAACTACCAATTCATCCGTTACCGCAAAGAAGCAGAAAAAGAAAAATTCGCCCTGGAACAGATCGATTTCACAGCAAAAATCTCCGATTCCTCTCTTGCAGAACTTGCAGCGACGATCAAGGCTGTTTTCTGGGCGCGTGACCTGGTGAACGAACCGAATTCCTACCTGACAGCAACCAAATTATCGGAAGAGATCCTCGAAAAAGGAAAAGAAGCCGGCTTTCAAGTTACCGTGTTGGAAAAATCGATGATCGAATCCTTGAAAATGGGCGGACTTTTGGCTGTCAACAAAGGTTCTATTGAACCGCCAACATTCACCATATTAGAGCACAAACCGAAAAAACCGGTTAACAAAAAACCAATCGTTCTCATTGGAAAAGGGGTGGTTTATGATACCGGAGGTTTGAGTTTGAAACCAACACCGGGTTCTATGGACTCCATGAAATCGGATATGGCCGGTGCGGCATGTATGGCCGGTACCATCTATGCTGCGGCGCAAATGGAATTGCCGGTACACTTGATCGCACTCATTCCAGCTACAGATAACCGTCCGGGATTGAATGCTTATGCGCCGGGTGACATCATTCGCATGTACAACGGAACCACAGTTGAAGTACTCAATACCGATGCCGAAGGACGCATGATCCTGGCAGATGCCTTGGCTTATTCAGATAAATACAAACCGGAATTGGTGATCGATGCAGCTACCTTAACCGGTGCAGCTGTCCGCGCAATCGGACAAAAAGCATCGTGTGTTATGGGAAATGCCGACAAGAAATATTTCAAAATGTTGGACGAAGCCGGAATGGAAACTTTCGAACGCGTGGTACAACTACCATTCTGGGACGATTATTTCGACGAAATGAAATCCAAAATTGCCGACCTGAACAACTTGGGTGGTGGTATGGCCGGAATGATCACCGCTGGTAAATTCCTCGAACATTTCGTGAAAGCTCCGTATATCCACATGGATATTGCCGGACCTGCTTATTTAGAACGACCGCAAGATTACCGCGGACAAGGTGGTACCGGAACAGGAATTCGCTTATTGATCAACTTCTTAAAACGCATGGCATAATGGACAAGGAAAAAATCAAAGAAGAAGGCAGTGCCAACCCGATCCGCGTAGGAATTTCGGTGGGTGACATCAACGGGATCGGTCCGGAAGTGATCATAAAAGCGCTGCATGATAACCGTTTGCTATTGGATTGTACACCCATTATTTACGCGTCTTCAAAAACGTTGAACTTCCACAAAAAACAACTGAACGACATCGATTTCAATTACCAAAGTTGTAAGTCGGCGACAGAAGCTGTAAACCGTAAGATCAACATCGTGAACGTTTGGAACGATGAAATGCAATTCGATCTAGGGAAAGGAACCGAAATCAGCGGCAAATACGCCTTCCAATCTTTAGAAAAAGCAACGGAGGACCTCGCATCCGGGAAGATCGACGTGTTGGTTACCGCACCGATCTCGAAAGAAGCGATTGGTAAAGCCGGTTTTCAATTTCCGGGACATACCGAATATTTGGCCCACTTGGCAGGCATGGACGATGCATTGATGATGTTGGTTAGCGGATCCTTGCGAGTTGCCTTGGTAACGTCACACGTCGCCTTGAAAGAGGTCGCAACTGCTCTTACTAAAGAACGCGTGCTCGCTAAGATCAAGGCCTTGGATAGTTCTTTGCGCAAGGATTTTGGCATCATTCGTCCGCGCATTGCCGTGTTTGGTTTAAATCCGCATGCTGGTGAAAATGGAAAAATGGGAAGTGAAGAATCCGATGTGATCATTCCTGCTATCCAAGCTGCACGTGCAGAAAACATCTTGGCAACAGGTCCCTTTCCAGCAGATGGATTTTTTGGAAGTCCAGCCCGTTCCCAATACGACGGTGTTTTAGCCATGTACCACGATCAAGGTTTGGCAGCATTCAAAGCACTCGCATTTGAAGATGGCGTAAACTTTACAGCTGGTCTTCCGGTAGTTCGAACATCTCCGGATCACGGAACAGCCTTCGATATCGCAGGTAAGAATGAGGCGAACGGTCAATCCATGCGCAGTGCTATTTATTTGGCGATGGACATCTTCCGAACTCGTCAGTTTTTAAAAGAGATCAACGAAAATCCACTGCGTCCGCAAGAAGCAGGAAATAACAAGAGGAAAGGGTCAACGACAGAAAATATCGAGTAATTATTTCGAAAAAAGGAAAGTTATTCACTTCTATTCGTTTATTTTTTCTACCTTTGCCCTCCAATTTTTGTGTAGTGAAGAAATCTACGAATGCGTTCATGATCCCATTTGCCGGGTTAAAAATCGGGACACATCGCTATGACTTCGAACTGGACAAATCGTTCTTTGCATCCTTTGAAGGATCTCCGATTGAAGACGCCACGGTACAGTGTAGCTTGGTGTTGGAAAAGAAAGAGACCATGATGATCGCTACGTATGCGGTAAGCGGAACAGTGGACACAGCTTGTGATCGCTGCAACGACCCGATTGCGATTCCGGTAAACGGAGAAATGCGCATCATCTACAAATTCGGCAACGAAGCGTCTGAAGATGAAAATCTGATCGTTTTGGAACCGGATGCCTACGAACTCGATGTAGCACCGCAGCTCTATGAATTGTTGGTGATCTCGCTCCCGATCCGGATCTTGCATCCAGAAGGAGACTGCAACGAGGAAGTGATGGAATTGTACAATTCGTTGATCATCAACGCCGGCGAGCCGGATGAGTTGGATGACGAGGATTGGGATGAAGAGGAAGACTGGGACGATTCCGATGGGGATTGGGACGACGAAGACGATTCGGAAGACTCTGAGGATGGTGACGATACACCAGATGAAGATAAACCGATTGACCCTCGTTGGGCAGCATTAAAAAATTTGAATTAACGTTTTAATTATATAGCAAAATGGCACATCCTAAACGCAGAACCAGTACGACACGTCGTGACAAGAGAAGAACACACGTGAAAGCTGAAGCTAAGAACATCGCAACTTGTCCAACTACAGGACAACCGCATTTGTTCCACCATGCTCACTGGCATGAAGGTAAATTGTACTACAAAGGACGAGTAGTAGCTGAGAAAGAAGTAGCGATCTAATTCGCTTTACTAAACATTCCTCCTGATGAAGATAGGAATAGATATTTTAGGCGGTGATTTTGCACCGGAAGCAAACATTTCCGGTGCTGTTCTCGCTAGAAAGGAACTTCCTCAGGACGTGCAGCTCGTGTTGATTGGCGACCAAGACCAGATCTTGAGTGGCCTTAACGCGTTGCATGCAGGTACAGAAGGTTTTGAAATTGTACATGCACCAGACATTATCACGATGCATGACCACCCGACGCGTGCTATTCCGCAAAAACCGAACAGCAGTATCGCGGTGGGATTTGATCTCTTAGCTAAAAAAGAGATCGATGCATTCGCCAGCACCGGGAATACCGGAGCTATGTTGGTCGGTGCGATCTACAAGATCAATACCATTCCGGGTATCATTCGTCCGTGTATTACTTCCGTACTTCCTACAGCCGATGGTGGAAACTCCATCTTGCTGGACGTGGGATCTAACGCTGATTGCAAGGCAGATGTCTTGTATCAATTTGCTGTTCTCGGAAGTTTGTACTCGAAAAATGTTTACGGGATCGAAAACCCACGTGTGGGACTGCTAAACATTGGGGAGGAGGAATCCAAAGGAAACTTGCTAACGATCGCTGCTCACAAACTGATGGCAGAGTCCGATGAGATCAATTTCATTGGTAACGTGGAAGGGCGTGACTTGTTTACCGGTAAAGCCGACATTATTGTGTGCGACGGATTTACTGGTAATGTTGTTTTAAAACAAGCTGAGGGTATCTACACCCTCATGCGCAAACGCGGTATCCGAGACGAGTATTTCGATCGCTTCAATTACGAAAGTTATGGCGGCACTCCGATTTTGGGGGTAAAAGGAAACGTGATCATCGGACATGGAATTTCGAACGATAAAGCAGTTCGAAGCATGCTCATGCATAGTTATGAGGTCGCAAAATCCGGGTTAGCAGCGAGAATAAACGAAGCATTCAATCAATAACATGGGAAAAATAACAGCAGCAATTACAGGGGTTTGTGGTTATCTACCGGAAGAAGTAGTAACGAACGAAGATCTGTCTAAATTGGTAGATACGTCTGACGAATGGATCACCTCTAGAACCGGAATCAAGGAGCGCCGCATCTTGCGCGAAGGA
Organism: uncultured Fluviicola sp.; assembly: GCA_964427665.1. Taxonomy (GTDB): domain Bacteria; phylum Bacteroidota; class Bacteroidia; order Flavobacteriales_D; family Crocinitomicaceae; genus Fluviicola. Next base: position 9,616 of record CAYRVL010000034.1, read on the forward strand.
GGATCATCCGATATTGCTGCCGAAGCGGTGAAAGGATTACTGGCAAAAACCAATACAGATCCATCTGAGATCGAGTTGGTGATCTGCGCTACTGTAACTCCGGATTATCCGTTCCCAAGTACAGCAAACGTAGTTTGTGATAAAGTGGGCATGAAGAACGCCTGGGGTTACGATGTGATCGCAGCTTGTTCAGGATTTATCTATGCCTTGCAAACTGGTGCCACGTTCATCGAAGCTGGAAAACACAAGAAAGTGATCGTGATCGGAGTGGATAAAATGAGTGCCATTTTGGACTACGACGACCGAACAACGTGTGTCATCTTTGGTGATGGTGGTGGAGCAGTGTTGCTTGAACCGAATACAGAAGGTATGGGTGTTCAAGACGCGATCTTGCGCAGCGATGGCTCAGGCCGACAATACTTGATCCAACCTGCCGGTGGTTCTGTGAATCCTGCTACCCATGAAACGATAGAAAAGCGTATGCACTTCGTAAAACAAGAAGGAAAACAAGTCTTCAAATTTGCCGTGACTAACATGGCTGAAGTGTCTGCTGAGATCATGGAAAAGAACAATCTTACCGCAGAAGATGTTGATTGGTTGGTGCCACATCAAGCGAATTTGCGTATCATTGACGCCACTGCAGAACGCATGGGATTACCAAAGGAAAAAGTAATGGTGAATATTCAACGCTATGGAAACACCACTGCGGGAACATTGCCATTGTGTTTATGGGACTGGGAAAAACAGCTTAAAAAAGGGGACAACATCATCCTTTCTGCCTTTGGTGGTGGATTTACTTGGGGTGCCGTTTACCTGAAATGGGCTTACAATTCATAAATTAATCGAAAAACAACGCATTAAATAACACGTTATGAACTTAAACGAAATCCAAGACCTCATTAAGTTTGTTGCTAAATCTGGGGTAACTGAAGTAGAAATCGAACAAAAAGATTTCAAGATCACGATCAAATCAGAAAAAGCAAAAGCTGAACAGATCATTGTACAAGCCGCCGCGCCTGCATTGGCTCCGGTTGCCGCCGCTCCAGTAGCAGCACCTGCTCCGGCAGCGCCAGCAGCTCCTGAAACCCCTGCTGCAGCACCTGCATCGGATGACTCAAAATACATCACGGTTAAGTCGCCAATGATCGGAACGTTCTACCGTTCACCAGGTCCTGACAAAGACGCATTCGTTTCAGTTGGACAAACAATCAACAAAGGAGATACCGTTTGTATCATCGAGGCGATGAAATTGTTCAACGAGATCGAATCTGAAGTTTCAGGTAAGATCGTGAAAGTATTGGTTGACGATGCTTCACCTGTTGAATACGATCAACCATTGTTCTTGGTAGATCCTGCTTAAGATCACTTGCGCGTGATTCACTTCACGTCAATGTTTCATAAAAAGGAATTCGATGTTTAAAAAGATATTAATCGCAAATCGCGGTGAGATTGCTTTGCGTGTCATTCGTACATGTAAAGAAATGGGAATCAAAACCGTAGCTGTATACTCTACAGCAGATAAAGATAGTTTACCAGTACGTTTTGCTGATGAGGCGGTATGTATCGGTCCAGCTGTTTCAGGGAAGTCTTACTTGTCTATTCCGAACATTATTGCAGCTGCTGAAATTACCAACGCGGACGCTATTCACCCAGGATACGGTTTCTTGTCTGAAAACGAGAAATTCTCTAAAGTGTGCCAAGAACACGGAATCAAATTCATTGGTGCCTTGCCGGAACAAATCGCCGGAATGGGCGACAAAGCAACTGCAAAAGCGACAATGATCGCTGCAGGTGTACCATGTATTCCAGGCTCTGAAGGACTTTTGAAGGACTTGGATGATGCACGTGTAACTGCAGAGCAGATCAAATACCCGATCATTTTGAAGGCTACTGCCGGTGGTGGTGGTAAAGGAATGCGTATCGTTTGGAAACCGGAAGATCTGGAAGCAAACTGGGATTCAGCTCGTCAAGAAGCTGGTGCAGCTTTCGGTAATGATGGTATCTACATGGAGAAATACATTGAGGAACCTCGCCATATCGAGATCCAAATTGCTGGTGATCAATACGGAAATGCGTGTCACCTTTCTGAACGCGACTGTTCGATCCAACGTCGTCACCAAAAATTGGTTGAGGAAACACCATCACCGTTCATGACAAATGAATTGCGCGAACGTATGGGGGAAGCAGCGATCAAAGCAGCTAAAGCCGTAAATTACGAAGGTGTTGGTACCGTGGAATTCTTGGTTGATAAGAACCGCGATTTCTACTTCATGGAAATGAATACGCGTATTCAAGTTGAACATACGATCACGGAAGAAGTAATCGATTACGATCTGATCAAAGAACAGATCAAGATCGCCGCTGGAGAAAAGATCTCCGGTAAAAATTACTACCCGCATTTGCATGCGATCCAATGTCGTATCAACGCAGAAGATCCGTATGCTGATTTCCGTCCGTCTCCAGGAAAGATCACTTCTTACCACTCACCGGGTGGACACGGAGTACGTATCGATACGCACGCATACGCTGGTTATGTAATTCCACCAAACTACGATTCCATGATCGGAAAATTGATCGTCGTAGCACAAACTCGTGAGGAGGCAATCCTCAAAATGAAACGTGCATTGGATGAATACATCATTGAAGGGATCAAAACAACGATTCCATTCCACCAAAAATTGATGGATGATCCAGATTTCCGTGCAGGAAACTTCACAACGAAATTCATGGAAACGTTTGAGTTTTAAGAAACTGAAATCATACCGAGGGCACTTCAAAAAGTGCCCTTTTTTTGTGCCACTCTTTTCATTATCTTCATCCCGTGTTCACTTCGATTCGGAATAAAAGCATTATCCAACAACTACTGCTCAACTTGCTACTGCCGGTTGTGGCCGTACTCTTGGCCGTGTTTTTCCTCATTTTTCGATACAATCAGGAAAAACTGGATGAAACCCTGGCTCAACAAGAGAAGAACATCCTCGAAGAAACTAAAAACCTTACGTATTACTTCGATTTTGCCATGCGGCAACACGAACGGGCTTTCATCGGTCCGATGAAACAACACGCCTATCAACTGCGCGCTGCGCTGAAAAATCAAGATCCCAAAAAAGTCGACCTGTTTGCACTTAGTAAACAACTCGGTATCGATACCACCTTCGAACACATCTACCTCATCGATGAGCGTCAAGTGATCGTAAATACAACCTTTAAACCAGACCTCGGACTTGATTTTGCCAAATTGAATGCGTCCTACATCGACTTCTTCAATGACATTCGCCGGAAAAACACCTTGCAAGAGGATCGCTTTGGACTCGAAATGAAAACCGGTAAGATCAAAAAGTACGCGTTTCTTCCAACTGCTGATAAAAAATACATCATCGAACTCGGTAGCTATTCGGAAGAGGCCAATGCCTATCGAAATCTGTTGTTACAGCGCATCTCTACGTTGAAAAAGCGATTTCCGGCATTTGTGAATGTCGAACTTTATCTCGGAGTAAAAGGAAGTCCGGATGTGCGACTGAAAGACTCGACTTTCATCAAAGGATATTTACAATGCCTTGAACAAGAAAAGAACCAGCAGTTGGCAATTGATCGACCGGAAACCCGTTTTCGGGAACGTTGGGACCTCTTCTTCATTCCGGTGCGCGATTCGAAGCTATACGCCGGATACGTGTTGGCCGTTGAGATTAATGACTCGCAAGAAAAACAACTCTTTCAGGAACTACTCTGGCGTTTTTCAGTCATTTTCCTATTATCGATCGGGAGTATTTTGATCCTGATGATCTGGCGTGCGCGCAAAATTGCCAACCCCATCCGATCCTTGTCCCAACAAACCTTATCCATTTCCAGCGAAAATCTGGACACACAAGTAGCAGCAGGAGGCAGTAGCGAGCTCGAACAATTGGCTGCCAACTTCAACAAAATGATTCATCAATTGAAAGCAAGCTACGAGTCCTTGGAAGATAAAGTAATCGAACGCACCAAAGAGCTTTCCGAGCAAAAGGAATTGGTGGAAGAAAAGAACAAAGAGATTTTGGATTCCATTCACTATGCGCGTTTTATCCAAGAAGCGTTGCTGCCTAGTTCAGCCAATATGCAAACCCTCTTCCCCGAGAATTCGGTGCTTTACATTCCAAAAGACATCATTGCCGGAGATTTTTATTGGGTGGAGAAAACGAAACGCGGACATTGGTTTGCTGTTGCAGATTGTACCGGTCACGGTGTTCCAGGAGCCATGGTGTCCGTGTTGTGCGTCAATGCAATGAATCAAACACTTTTGGAAGAACCAAACATCGATACCGGAACGTTTTTAGATCTCGTCCGCACGAAAGTGATCCAAGCCTTGAACCGCGATGCCAGCACCGTAAAAGACGGCATGGATATCAGCGTAGGATGCATCGATCCGGAAACAAAAAAACTCTTGTGGAGTGGTGCCAATAATCCGCTGTGGATCATTCGGGGAAAAGAACTGATCGAATTGAAACCCGACAAACAACCGATCGGACAGTACGAAGGTGCTACACCTTTCCTAACGCAGGAATTCCAATGCGAACAAAACGATTTGATCATTGCCTTCTCCGATGGCTACGCGGATCAATTTGGCGGACCAAAGAACAAGAAATTCAAGTACGCTACCCTGAAACAATTGCTGCTCGATCATTCAGATCATACCTTGGAGGATTTAAACAACTTACTTGAAAGCACCTTTTTATCGTGGCGTGGAGATGTAGAACAGACAGATGACGTCTGCGTGATGTTAATCCAAGTTGAATAAGACAAATGTGTTTTTGAGGTATCCAACCAATTCGGCGCTCATCGCAGCATGTTCGCTTAAGGTAGGGTGCGAACCACAACCGCTGCGGTATTGTCCCGCATACAAGAAATAAGCAATCTGTTTTTCACCGCGACGTTTTGCCTGATCCACAATAGCCGGAATGTATTTGGCATGAAACGACTTGAGCGCATTAGAAGCCATCGGGCTGGAACAACAAATGATCTGAGCCTTCGGGTAGGTCGCACGGATCGTCTTCAAAAAGCGTAAATAAGCCGCAACGAATTTGGCAGGCTTGTCCACTACCCCATCATTTTGACCCAAGGTAATGCACACCACATCCGGAACGTGATCGGTATTTTTCCAAGTCTTTCCGAGCGGCTGCAGGTCCAATTGGTGATAAATATCATCGATCTGAAATTTGATGCCACAACAACTTTTGTAAACGCCGATCCCGGAAAAAGAACTCAACAAATAATCGGCATTCAAAGCCCGCGCCGTAAGCGGACCGTAGGACAAATAGGCATTATGCTGATCGTACCATTCACCTTTTCCGCAAGGGATCGCCACCGTATCGTTTCCGTTTCCACACGTAATGGAATCACCAATAAACTCAATAACAGGCTTTTTAACTCTTTGCTTTCCCACTAATTCTTTACAACGAATAGCAGCAAACTGTATGTATCCGATATTGCTTTCGGTGTCTTTACAGATGAGGATCTCGTGTTCACCCTCCTCCAAACCGTCCGCTAAAACCAGTTCATTGATGCGTTCCGTCAATTGGATCCTTCTGGGTTTACTACCGTCCACAACGATAGTAATGTAATTATGCGAAGATCCGTATCGCACCTCATCGATCAACGTCAGTTCACAACGCGTTCCCTGAAATGCAAAGCGCATATAGGCTCCGGGATTCCACACTTTCGGGCGTTCTTTATCAGAAAAATCAAAACGACCGACGTATTCAATCGCTGCATGATCTGCAGTATATTCGGTGAGTTCCGCAAGCTTTCCATTGGAACAAACAACTAGAACCGGGAGTAAAAATAAGATCCAAATCAACTGACGCATAAGGCAAATATACCACAATTCACGTCACAGACTTAGGCCGGATCGTTCGCTAAATAACTGCGAATTTCAATCTGTTTTTCACGTGAAAAGCGATTCCACGTAGAAACCATCGGCTTCATCCGCGGATTGGCCGAGAAGAAATCAGCGTGATCCGCAATGAAAGTCCAGAACAAAGCATCCCAATGTTTTGCGTCAGCCTCTGTCAGTTTCAATCCTTGTTTCTTCACATAATTAGACCCGGAAATATACGGTTTCGTGGTCATCAGTCCGCCATCCGCGTGTAAAGTCATTCCGTAAACGTTAGGCACCATCACCCAATCGTAAGCATCGATGAAATAAGTCATAAAGAACCGATATACTTCATCCGGATGAACCCGATAGAGCGTACACAGATTCCCGAGCAGCATCAAGCGTTCGATGTGGTGTGCGTAGGCATATTTCTCCAATTTTTGGATTCCTTGAGTAAACGGTTTGTACTGTTTCAAGCGTTCCAGAGTTTCCCGGAAACCCCAGAAATTCCGCGTGCGCTGTTCCACGCCTTTTTCCTCGTAAACAGCGCGCACAAATTCGCGCCAACCAATGACCTGACGAATAAAGCCTTCCACGGCATTCAAGGGAGCCAGGTCTTCCTGATAAGCCAATAAGGCGGCATCTACCACCTGACCCGGATCCAACAAACCACAATTCAGGGCCGGAGACAAAATAGAATGGAAGAGGAACGGATGTTGCTCACTAAACGCATCTTGGTAAGTTCCGAAACCATAAAATCGTTCTCCGAAGAATTTCACGAGTTGTTCGTCCGCATCGTCAAACGTGACCGGATAGCAAAACGTTTCCACTTCACCCGGATGGTGTGCAAAATGCTGTTCCACGTACTTCTTGGCGCGCTCCACATACTGATTGGAGGGAGCTCCAAAATACGTCGGTACTTGTACATTTTTTGGCAATGCTTTCCGATTTTCTGTATCAAAACTCCACTGTCCGCCTTCCGGTTTACCATCAGTGACCAAGATCTTGTAATGCAAGCGTTGTTGTTTGTAAAAATCCGCCAGAAAGAACTTCTTTTTCTGGTGCAATAGCTCCGTATTCCGTGCAGCATCATTCAAAAAATTAGGCGTTGCATACCAAACTAATTGTTTCTGATAACGAGTTGCAAACCGGATCAATCGGCGTTTTAACAAATAATCCACCGGATCGCACACGTGGATGACGCGCACCTCATTCTCCAAAACGCGTTTGAAAAAAGCTTCCATGCCCTGATAGGATGGTTGATCGATATACGTCACTTTGTGTCCGCGCTGCAACAAATAATCTTTGTAAAACTGCATGGACGCGTGATGAAGCATCAGTTTTTGCTTGTGGAACGGCAACTCCGTAAAGAACAGATCATCTTCTATCAAAAACACCCGTCGGTTTTTCGCCAAACACGGATTTACACGAAACAACTGGTGCGGAAATACAAAACTTACCTCGTTCATCATACGCTCTTTAACAGGCAAACCCGTGTGAAAGTTCTCCTGAAAGTCCCGAAAAGACTTGCACGCAGTCCCCTGGAGAAACTTTTTTTATTTTTTTTTGAATTCGCTGTAACTTTATCGGTAGAAGTTGGTCTTACGACCGACACGTGTTACATGACAACCAGGGAATTCAATACAGCCGTAGATTTGCATGCCGACAGCATTTATCGCTTCGTACTCAAGCACGTGCGCAACCGCATGTTGGCAGACGATGTTGTGCAAGAAACCTACGCGAAGGTGTGGGAGCGACACGAACAGATCCAAGCTGAAAAAGCAAAATCTTATTTGTTCACAAGCGCCTACCACTGTATGCTCGATTTGTTGAAGAAAGAGAATCGTTCGGCATCGATAGAAGGAGTGGAACCCCTGGGAAACACGGAAAGTCACCACAATTTTGACATTCAACGCGTTCTCCACGAAGCCTTGGACACCTTGCCGGAGATCCAAAAATCAGTGGTCTTGTTGCGTGATTACGAGGGTTACTCGTATGAAGAGATCGCTGAGATCACCGGTTTGACCGACGCACAAGTGAAAGTGTACATTTTCCGCGCACGTCAAGCATTGAAGTCCGTTTTAAAATCCGTAGAATTAGTCGCATGAAGTCATTGATCACATTGGAAAATTACGAGGCCTTTTACCTCGATTATCTGGAAGGTAATCTTTCCAATGCGGAACGTGCTGCATTCGAATCATTCCTGAACGAACATCCGGAGCTGCAACTGGAAGATGATTTCTTGCCGGAATTGTTGCCTTTGGCGGAAAAACCGGAGCTCACGTCCGTAGAAAAAATGGCATTAAAGCGCGATTACAACGACGAAGCGATCGTACCCGCTAACATGGAAGGCTTGCTGATCGCTGACACGGAAGGCCTGCTGGACGCGCGAAAACAAGAAGCCCTGCAGAAATTTCTCGCAAAAAACCCGGTCTGGAAGCAAGAAGCAGACTTGTATGCACGCACACAGCTGCAACCGGATCTGACGGAACAAATGGATAAAACCAGCTTGTACCGCAAAGGTGGTGGCGTTATTCCGCTTTGGTGGACCGGGGTGGCGGCCATGGCTGCGGGAGTGGCACTTTTTGTGACCTTAGGAATTGGCGATGGACCAATTTCCGGTTCCGGCACATCCGTTGCATTTAGTGCAAAAATGCCGCGATTCAACACGCAAACAGGCGACACGGCTCAAGCTCATCACACAGGAACACCATTTTCGCGTGCGGGCAACAAGCAACATACGGATCAGGAACTCCCTGCTCCACATTTCCAAAAACCAACTCAGCAACCGCCGTTGCACAATGAACCGCTTCCTTCGCCAAACAATTTGGCCAATAACGATGGTAGTTTACCGCCTGTTTTGCCCGGACCAAACAAAGTTACCTTGGACCCGGAAGTGAAAACCGACAATCAAGACTTGGCGTTCGCGCAAACACGCATGAGCAATCCGATCGCGATGATCACCGGCGTGCTTTCCGAGAAATTGAATACACCGATCGATCTGAAAACAGCCAAGAAAACCAAGGAGGAAAAAGGCGGATTTTACCTGAAAATTGGAAAATTAGAGATCTCACACACCGGCAGAAAGCGCTAATCGAAAACAGGAAAGGGTCACGCGAAAATAAATCTGCTGAATTTAGGTCGGTATGCACAGCGCGAATAGGGAATTTCCTTATTTTAGCCTACCTATCATGAAAGAAACCTCCTTCATAGAGCAAAACAAACAGAAGTGGAAGCGTTTTCAGCAACTTGCCGCCAATGAAAGCGGCGATCCTGAAGAGTTAGCCGATCTGTATTCAGACATCACCGATGACCTGAGTTATGCGCAAACATTCTACAACAGAAGGACGGTACGCGTTTACTTGAATCAAATCGCTCAAGGCATTCACAATTTGGTGCACAAAGAACGCAGTGATTCCTTCCGTAAATTCTTCACGGTTTGGAAAACGTCCCTTCCGCTGGAAATTTACCGCTCGCGCAAAAGTTTGCTCTTCGCCTTGTTCATTTTCTTGTTTTGGGCCATTGTAGGTGCGATTACCACGCATGCCAACCCGGATTTTCCCCGACTGATCATGGGTGACGGCTATGTGGAAATGACCTTGAGAAACATTGCCAAAGGAGATCCATTAGGTGTTTACCACGACGACAATCAGTGGGCTATGTTCTTTCGGATTACGCTGAATAACATCAAAGTAGCGTTCTACACATTCATTTTCGGGGTGTTCTTCACTATCGGTACCCACATATTCATCTTCAATAACGCCATCATGTTGGGTGCGTTCCAGTATTTCTTTCACCTGAAAGGCTTGCTGCTCACATCATTTTTGGGGATTTGGATCCACGGGGCATTCGAGATCTCAGCAATTGTGATCGCAGCGGGTGCCGGAATTACATTAGGTAACGGATTGATCTTTCCCGGATCCTACACCCGACTGCAAGGACTGCAATTGAGCGCAAAACGCGGATTGAAGATCATGATGAGTTTGGTGCCCTTCCTGATCATGGCCGGATTCCTCGAAAGTTTCGTTACGCATAATTACCAAGCACTTGCGGAATGGTCCAAATGGACGATCATTGGTTGTTCCTTCGCATTGATCATTTTTTACTACATCATCTACCCGATCATTGTCGCACGCAAACACCCGGAATTGGTCTATGAACAAGAAATACCGGTAAAAACCTATAAGAATTACTTTGCTTTAGATAAGTTGCGCGACTTCGGTGCTGTTTTTTCGGACACCTTTTCCTTCTACCGTGTGCATATCGGAAAGATCTTTCGTTTCAACCTGTTGATCACCTTGCCGATCGTCATCACTATGACCATTTTTCAAGATCTGGCGCATTACCGCATGCTCACCAAACAACACGAATATGATTGGGTAGCGCAGATCGCGATCATGATGGGAACAGACATGAAATCCGGACAAGACTGGTTGGCCATGGGCGTTTGGAGTATCATTCTTTCCCTGATCGGTACGTCGGTTTTCTTTTGTTTTCAAGATCAATCAACCAAGAATTCCCTTGGAAACATGCTGCGCTTTGCGGTCAAAAAACTTCCCGCTGTTTGGGCCGGTTCCCTCTTGATCATTGCCATCCTGTTTTTAATACCTTGGTTCTGGCAATTGCTATTCCTGTTTCTCGTTCCGCTTTTCTGGGTAATGCCTGCAACGATGGCTTTGCAAGAAGAACCATTTTGGGAACGCTTGGGCTTGGCATTTAAATACGGCGCACGTTCCTACGGCTATTCCATTTTGCCGATCCTCGTCTTCCTGGTCATTTTGTTCTTGTTCGCGCAATTGATCGCCTTTGTGGGCAGCTACCAGATCGTTGGTTGGATGCAAGAACCGTTGTGGCCGGATTTTCTGGATATGCTTGCCGGATTCGTAAAAGACGTTTCCAAATACTACCTGACCGATTTTATGGTTCCCGCCAATTTGGTGCGACAGCTGGTTTACGTCCTATTCCTATTTGCCATGTTGCCGCTCTTCTTCATCATGATGGGCTTCATCTATTTCGATATCAAAGAGAAACAATCAGCATACGGCTTGTGGCGCGAATTCGCACAATTCGGTAAACGCAAACGCAATCAGGAAACAGCAGCAGATGTGGATTAAAGCGCTCATAACGTGTTTGTACCTCCTGCTTCCGTTGCTCTACTTCGGTCAGGTCGACCCGGCTGTGGAACAGAAGTGGGAAGAACTGCGCAAATCCAATGGCTACGAAGCATCGGAGAAGTATCGCGGTCCCAACAAGAATCCGTACGGTTATCCGACAACGATCAACGAAGGACAACAACAAAGTCAGGGCTCCCCGAATTATACACAGAAACCCTACAACGGCGTTCCGCTCTCCAACCGACAGATACAACGCGGGCGCAATACTCCATCCAATCCGAATGGACCAGGCGGTGGCGGCACCATTCAGGCCGATCCGGATATCGAACCGGGTGAAGAATGGGAAAGTCCGGAAATTGATTCTGAAGACGACTCCGATCCGTATAAAATGAACAGTCCGAGTGAAAATTTCTGGATCACCTTGGGGATTGTCTTGCTCGTGATCTTGCTTGCATTTATCGTCTACCAATTGATCAAGAACAAGCAACCGAAAGATGCCGTCATTCCGTTTGAACCGCTCGCAGAAGACCTGTATCCGGCTGCGATCACCAAAACAGAACTGGAACTCCGTTTGGAAGAAGCCATGCGAAACGAAGATTTTCGGGAATGTGTGCGCATCTATTTCTTGTTCGCCATGAAAACCCTCATCGAACGCCGCTGGATCTTCTGGAAAAAAGAACGAACCAACATGCATTACATCATTGAAATGCAAGGCAAACCCGGAGCATTTGATTTCGAGCAGATCGTAAACATTTACGATTTAGTGTGGTATGGAGATTACGACCTGAATGCGGATACTTACTTCGCGATTCAACCCGAATTGGAAAGACATTATAAAACCATCGAACAACTGAAATGAATAAGCAGATCATCGGCATATTAGTGATTCTGACGCTTGTTCTGGGCGGTTTGTTCTGGTGGCTGGATGGTGACCAAAACACGGAGAACAAAAGCATTTCCTCCAATTGGCAGAGCACGTATAAACTGAATAGCAAGGACCCGCAGGATATCGGATTCTTCCAAAGTTTGCTCGAAACACATGCCGGCGACAGCATAACCAACCTGAAATACTGGGAAGATGCTTACCTGATCGAAGATCCCGAGCACAGTACTTTCGTTTATGTCGGCGAACAATTCGGGATGGACAACGCACAGTTCGATCGCCTGATGCATTTCGTAGACAGTGGCGCAACCGTTTACCTGGCTTTTGATCACTTGAGCTCCAATTTGTACCACCGCTTTTTCGAATCGGAGGCCTACATTTGGGATTATTCGAACCGTTTTTATTGCTGGATCGATGGACAAAGTCTGGCTTTCCCGCACGTTTACCAAAACGACACCATTTACGGAAACTGGTTTACGTTTTCCGGAGACGCGATCAAAGATACGAGTTATCAACCCTACATCTTCGCGCTGAACGAACCGGTCGCTTTTTCATTGAAACGGGGAAAAGGAAGCATTCATTTGCACAGCGCTCCGGATCTATTCAAAAACTACCAAGTGATCCAGCGCAACGGGTTCAAGCACACCCAAGCCATTTTGAAGCAGTTACCAAAAGAACAGTCCGTGATTTGGCTCTCACTGGCGGATATGAAAGCCAATGCCGAAGAGGATAGCAATTCGGATGAACAGGGAGATGGCAAAGAAGCCGAAGACCGATCGCTCATCCAATTCATCATGAAGCACGAGGCCTTGCGTACTGCTTTTCTCTTAGCAATTATCTTGTTGCTCGTTTACGTGATCTTCCGTGCAAAACGCCGCGAAAATGTATTGCCCGGTATTCCGGATCAGCGCAACTTATCGCTGGCCTTTGTTGAAACACTCAGCAGTATCTACCTCACGCGCAAATCCACTTCCGGATTGTTGCTTGTGATGCGCAAAAACTTCATTGCAGCAGTACAACGACATTTTTACCTGGAGATCGGTACGAAAGGATCGCAAGAAGCCGTGATCGAAAAACTGATCGAAAAATCGGGCTACGACGGCGACAAATTGCGCCAATTGATCTATTGGATGGATCCGCGCAAGAACGAAGTGAACGAAAAACACGTGGGTATGGTATACCGCGAAATTCGGACCTTCTATCAGGAAACGGGCATCATGAAATTCCAGGAAACCTTCGTGGCACTGGGAAGAAAACTAGAAATACACAAATCATTGCTCCTCGGTGCTGCCAGTTTATTATTCTCCTTCATGTTCATCGTCCGCGGTTTATACATGTTGGCACAAGGCGCAGGAACCGGTGTGCTTTTGGTGCTTGCCGGAGCCGTTTTCAGTTTCTTGGCTTACCGATTTATCAGTAAACCGATCCTCGTCATTGAAAACGATCAACTTACCTTGAACGGCTGGTTCTGGGGCAAAAAAACAATTCGCTTAGATCAGGGAATACAACCCGTTGTTACCAAAGATGCTACCACCCTTCACTTTGAGGATGGCACAAGCATCACGATCCGCCATGCCTATCTTTCGCGCGCCGGCAGATCGTCTTTATTCCAATTTACAGAACACATCAAACAGTTTCACTTATGATGCAAGATGAAAATCCAACTCCGGATCACGCGGCTTATATGCCAAGCAACGATCCGCAACCCCAACCGGAAAACACACCGTCTGAAGAGACTCCAGTAAGTTCCGGATTGCAACAACGCGATCAGAGCGACCTCGTTTGGGTGGCTCAAAAAGTCAATCGCGTGCGCGAAGAAATGCGCAAGTACGTGATCGGACAATCCGAAATGATCGAGTTAATGCTGGCAGGGATCTTTGCCAATGGACACTTGCTCTTGGAAGGCGTTCCGGGTGTCGCAAAAACACTCTCATCCAAAGGATTGGCGAAAGTGCTACACGTTGATTTCTCGCGCATTCAGTTCACGCCCGACCTCATGCCTTCGGATGTGATCGGAACGTCGGTGTTCAACATGAAAGAATCGGCTTTCAACTTCAAGAAAGGTCCCATCTTTTCGAATATCGTACTGATCGATGAGATCAACCGTGCACCGGCGAAGACCCAAGCGGCCTTGTTCGAAGTTATGGAAGAACGCCAGATCACGTACGACGGTGTGTGTTACGAAATGAACTTCCCGTTCTTGGTTGTGGCTACCCAAAACCCGGTGGAGCAAGAAGGAACGTACAACCTGCCGGAAGCACAATTAGACCGTTTCCTCTTCAAGATCAAACTAGACTACCCGTCGTTGGAGGAAGAAGCGAGCATTTTGACACGCTACAAAGACCACATCAAAGCTCCATCCTTGGAGGCGATGGTGGCGGTGTTCACTACCGAAGAATTGAAAAAAGTACAAACGATCGTGGAGAAGATCATCGTGGAAGACCGTTTGATCCAGTACATCGCGCAAATTATTCACAAAACACGGAATCACGGAAAGTTGTATCTGGGTGGATCACCGAGAGCATCCTTGTCGATCTTGAAATCTGCGAAAGCCTTTGCTGCGATCCGTGGACGCGACTTCGTGACGCCGGATGACATTCAATTTGTGGCCGTTCCGGTATTGAATCACCGATTGATCCTGACTCCGGAAGCGGAAATGGAGGGAACACGCGTGGAAGAGGTCATTCAGGAGATCGTTCAATCCATCGAAGTGCCGCGTTAATGAGATTCTTGCGCAACATACACCTCACACGTTTCTTTTTCCTTGTAATGGGAACTGGGATCGTTTTGATCGGAATGGGCTATTTACAGCCTTGGTTGCTGATCGTGGGTAAAACCGTGTTGCTCGTTGCCTTGTTTGCTACCGTACTGGATGTGTTTCTCGTTTTTGGCAGTCAGCAACCGATCCAGGTGAAACGCTATTTTCAGCCACGCATGAATTTGGGCGATGAGAACAAAGTCGAAGTGCGGGTGTGGAATCAAACCATTCAACCCTTGAGCGTAGCGATCTACGAAGGATATCCGGTGGAAATGCAACGCCGATCGACAGCTTGGACTGCTATTTTATTACCCAAACGCTCCACGCAATTCACCTACGCCTTCCGTCCGACAGCACGCGGAAAATATACCTTCACCGATGTTGTGATCTTTGTTCGCTCGCCGCTCTTCCTGGCACAGCGACGATTGGTGATCCCGTTTGAGGAAAGTACGGAAGTGTATCCATCCGTGCTGCAAATGAAACAATACGAACTGAAGGTATTTAACCCGCAAACACAAGCGCAAGGGATTAAAAAAGTCCGCCGTATCGGGAACACCAGTGAATTCGAACAGATACGCAATTACGTGCAGGGTGACGATCTACGCACCATCAACTGGAAAGCGACTTCGCGGAAACACGAGCTGATGGTGAACCAATATCAGGAAGAACGCTCGCAACCCATCTACTGTGTGGTAGATAAAAGCCGACCGATGCAATTAGCCTTCCACGGTATGAATATGCTCGATTACGCCATCAATGCCTCTTTGGTATTCTCGAATATCGCCTTGCGCAAGGGCGACCGGGCGGGATTGATCACTTTCTCGGATAAAATGGGGACGATCTTGCCGGCAGAGAAATCCAACGGTCAGCTTCGCCGGATCATCGAAGGTTTGTACAATCAAAAAACGCAGTTTAAGGAAGCCAATTTCGAGTTGCTCTACCAAACTGTCCGTTCACAGGTGAAAACGAGATCCTTGTTGATGCTCTTCACGAATTTCGAAAGCGAATTTGCGATGCGCCGCGCCTTGCCGATGTTGCAGCGTTTGAATAAGCGACACGTATTGGTGGTGGTTTTCTTCGTCAATAACGAGCTGGAGGCCTTGGCGCAACAACCGGTGAACAGTTTGAAGGAACTTTCGCTGGCTACCGTTGCGGAGAAAATGTCGGCTATCAAGTGGGGAATTGCCCGCGAATTGAAAAAGAACGGGATCCAAACCATTCTGAGTCGACCGGAAGACCTGTCCATCAACACGATCAATAAATACCTGGAGCTCAAAGCCAAGGGAATGATCTAAAAGCACGGCGTATGAAATCAAAAGGACTGATCACGTTTCAATTCATCTCGGAACCCACAGATGTGAATTTTGGTGGAAAAGTACACGGCGGTGTCGTGATGAAATGGATCGACCAAACAGCCTACACCTGTGCCCGCACATGGGCAGAAACGTATTGCGTGACCGTGTACGTGGGAGGAATCCGCTTTTTGAAACCGATCAACATCGGTGAGATCATCAAAATTGATGCTTACGTATTGGCAACCGGTAAAACCAGCATTCACATCGCTGTAGACGTGTATTCCCGACCGATGAACGGCGAATTTGAAAAGAAAACACACTGTGTGATCGTTTTTGTTTCCGTGGATGAAAACGGAAAACCGCTTCC